>VBDA01000033.1 GCA_005883655.1 Betaproteobacteria bacterium
GCTGCTGCTCATTCTCTTTTTCTCGGTGCAACTGAGCTGGACGCCGGTGTCGGGGCGAATCGCAGTCGAGTTCAACGTCCCGGCGTCGACCGGCTTGATGTTGATCGACACCTTGCGCGGCGGCGAGACGGGCGCCTTCCGCTCGGCGCTGTCGCACCTCATCCTGCCCTCGATCGCGCTGGGCACGATTCCACTCGCGGTGATCGCCAGGATGACGCGCTCGTCGATGCTCGAGGTGCTGCGCGAGGATTACGTTCGCACCGCCCGCGCCAAAGGTCTGCCGTACTGGCGCGTGGTGCTGATTCACGCGCTGCGCAACGCGCTCATTCCGGTGATCACGGTGATCGGTCTGCAGGTGGGCCTGCTTTTGTCGGGCGCGATCCTGACCGAGACTATCTTTTCCTGGCCGGGCGTGGGCAACTGGCTGATTCACGGCGTTCAGTCGCGCGACTATCCGGTCGTGCAGGGGGGCATATTGCTGGTGGCCTCGATTGTGATCAGCGTCAATCTGATCGTCGATCTGCTCTACGGTGTCATCAACCCAAGAATCCGCCATGCCTGAGGCTGTCATCGCCGAGCGCATCACGCCGGCTCCGGAAGCGAGCGCGTGGCGCGAATTCTGGCAGGCGTACTCGCAAAGCCGTGGCGCGCTGATCGGACTCGCGCTGGTGATCGCGCTCATCCTGCTGGCGGTCTTTGCCGACGTCGTGTCGCCGCACCCGCCCAACGAGCAATATCGCGAGTTCACTTTGACGCCGCCCGCATGGCATGAAGGCGGGACTGCGAATTTCGTGCTCGGCACCGATCCGGTCGGCCGCGACATGCTGTCTCGCCTGATCCACGGCACGCGGCTGTCGCTCCTGATTGGACTCATCTCGGTGACGATTTCGCTTGTCCTTGGCGTCGTGCTCGGCTTGCTTGCGGGATATTTCCGCGGTCTGCTCGAGACCACGATCATGCGCGTGATGGATGTGATGCTCGCGCTGCCGAGCCTGTTGCTCGCCATCGCCGTCGTCGCGATTCTCGGTCCGGGCCTCATCAATGCGATGTACGCGATCGCCATCGTGCTGCTGCCTCATTACGTGCGTCTGACGCGGGCGGCGGTACTGGCCGAGACCGGCAAGGAATATGTGGCCTCGTCGCGGATCGCCGGCGCCGGCCCGATCCGGCTCATGTTCGCGACCATTCTTCCCAACTGCGTGGCGCCGCTGATCGTGCAGGCGACGCTGGGTTTCTCGAGCGCGATCCTCGACGCTGCGGCGCTGGGATTTCTTGGCCTCGGCGCACAACCGCCGACGCCTGAATGGGGCTCGATGCTTGCCGGCGCGCTCGAATTCATCCAACGCGCATCATGGGTGGTGACCTTTCCCGGGCTCGCGATCCTGATCACCGTGCTTGCATTCAACCTGATGGGCGACGGCTTGCGCGATGCGCTCGATCCGAAGCTCAAGCGCTAGCGTGATCTGATGGCGCTGCTCGAAATCGAAGGGCTCACCGTCGAATTCGGAAGCGTCGCGGCGCCGCTCATCGCGGTCGACAATGTCGATCTGACGATGGAGGCCGGCGAGATCGTCGGCTGCGTCGGAGAGTCGGGCTCCGGCAAGAGCGTCACCGCGCTGGCGTTGATGGGCCTGGTCGATTTTCCGGGCCGGGTGCGCGCCAAGCGCATGAGCTTCGACGGGCGCGATTTGCTCGGCCTTTCCGATGCGGGACGGCGGGCGCTGGTCGGCAAGGACATCGCCATGATTTTCCAGGATCCGCTGGCGAGCCTCAATCCGTGCTTCACGGTCGCGTTCCAATTGACCGAGACCATGAGGATCCACGGAACCGACGCGGAGCGACGCAGCGCCATGCGCCGCCGTGACCGTGCGCTGGAGCTTTTGCAGCAGGTGGAAATACCGGACGCTGCGACGAGGCTGGCTGCGTTTCCGCATCAGCTCTCGGGAGGTATGGCGCAGCGGGTCATGATCGCGATGGCGATTGCCTGCAACCCGCGGCTGCTGATCGCCGACGAGCCGACCACGGCGCTGGACGTGACCGTCCAGGCACAGGTGCTCGAGCTGCTGGTCCGGCTGCAGCATGAGCGCGGCATGGCCTTGTTGCTCATTACCCACGATCTCGCGGTCGTCGCCGAAACCGTGCAGCGGGTGATGGTGATGTACGCCGGACAACAGGTCGAGACCGGGCCGGTGCCCGCCATTTTCGAGGCGCCGGAGCATCCTTACACGCAAGCGCTGCTGGCGGCGTTGCCCGAGCACAACCTCGAACGCTCGAGGCTCAAAGCGATTCCCGGCATCGTGCCGGGGCAGTTCGATCGGCCGGTCGGCTGTCTCTTATCGCCACGCTGCGATTACGCGCTCGAGCGTTGCCATCGCGATCAGCCATTGCTCGAAGGACCGGAGGGACGAAAGGTGCGCTGCCACTTTGCGCTGGACCCCGCCGGATATCCCACTGGCGGCTGGAAGGCCGAGTTGCAGGCGCAGTTGCCGGCTGAGACTTCGGCGGGCGCCGCGTGAGTGCCAAGTGAGCGCCAGGTGAGCGCCAAATGAATGCAGTCGCTCCGCTGCTCGAGGCACGCGCGCTGGCCCGGCATTACACCGTCTCGCGCGGGCCGTTCAAAGCGAAAGGTCTGGTGCGAGCCCTCGACGGCGTGTCCTTCAGCGTACGCCAAGGCGAAACCTTGGCGATCGTCGGAGAATCCGGCTGCGGCAAGTCCACGCTTGCGCGACAGGTGACCATGATCGAGCGTCCGACGTCCGGCGAGTTGAGGCTACACGGCGAGGATGTCGCGCATGCCGACCGCGCGACGCTCAAACGCCTGCGGCCGCAAGTGCAGATGGTGTTCCAGAATCCGTACGCCTCGCTCAATCCGCGCAAGCAGGTCATGACCCTGCTCGGCGAGCCGTTGGCGATCAACACCGACCTCACCGCGACAGCCCGGCGCGACGCGGCTCGGGCGATGATGGCACGCGTGGGTCTTCGCCCCGAGCATGAGCGCCGCTATCCCCACATGTTCTCGGGAGGACAACGCCAACGAATTGCGGTGGCGCGCGCGCTGATGTTGCAGCCACAGCTCCTGGTTGCCGACGAGCCGGTGTCCGCGCTCGACGTTTCGATTCAGGCGCAGGTGCTGAATCTGCTGATGGACCTGCAGCAGGACATGGGCATCGCCTATCTCTTTATTTCGCACAACCTTCAGGTCGTGCGCCATATCGCCGAGACGGTCGCGGTGCTGTACCTGGGAAAGATCGTTGAATCGGGACCGAAAGCGCTGCTGTTCCGGCGCCCGGCGCATCCGTATACGCGCGCGCTCCTCGCAAGCACTCCTTCGCTGCGCAGCGGAAAGCGACGCGCGGCGGCGCCATCCATCTATTCTGGCGCCGGAGGAGAGCGGGAAGGTGAGAAGGTCACGAGCCGCACGAGCACGGTACTCAAAGGGGAGCCGCCGTCACCGTTGAACCCGCCCTCCGGGTGCGCGTTTCACGGCCGCTGCCCTTATGCCGTCGAGCGCTGCCGTGTCGAAATCCCATTGCTCGAGTCCTTCGACGGAGAACTGGTCGCGTGCCATCGCGTGGCGGAGATCAACGGGTAGGGCGAGGTCCTCCATATCGTCATTCCCGCTCATTTGGCAACTGAGCGGGAACCCAGTGTCTTGGATGAACGCCGCTGGGTCCCCGCTTTCGCGCAGACGACGGGTATTCTGCCGAAGCCGCGAGAGGGGCCGCCACATTGACGCTAGAGGGCGCTTTGGGCATGATCGGTAGCGTCATGATGCTGTCACGAACGGCCGACGTGACGCTCATACCTTCACCCCGTGCTCGCCTTCATCCTTCGTCGCATCCTGCAATCGGTCGCGGTCTTGGCCGCGGTGGCCTTTATTGCATTCGCCTTGTTCACCTATACCGGCGATCCGGTCACGTTCATGGTCGGCCAGGACGCGACTCAGGAGGACCGGGCAAGGCTGCGCTCGGACTTGGGCCTCGACCAGCCGTTCTATATCCAGTTCGGGCGCTTCGTCGGTCGAGCCGTTCAAGGTGACTTCGGGCTTTCGCTGCGCCAGGGCCGTCCGGTGTCGACGCTGCTCAAGGAGCGGCTACCTGCGACACTCGAGCTCGCCGTCACCGCGGCGTTGCTTGCGGTCCTGCTCGGCGTTCCGGCCGGCGTCTATACCGCGCTCAATCGCAATTCGTGGCTATCGCATATCCTGCTCGCGGTTTCGCTCATCGGGATATCGCTGCCGACGTTCCTGATCGGCATCCTGCTGATCCTCGTCTTCGCGGTGATTCTGGGATGGCTGCCATCCTTCGGGCGCGGCGACACTATTGCGCTGGGTTGGTGGACGACGGGCTTTCTGACCAAGAGCGGGCTGAAAGCGCTGATCCTGCCTTCGATCACGCTCATGCTGTTCCAGATGACGCTGATCATGCGGCTGGTGCGCGCGGAGATGCTGGAAGTGCTGCGCACCGACTACATCAAGTTCGCCCGTGCGCGCGGCCTGACCGACCGAGCGATTCATTTCGGTCATGCGCTGAAAAACACGCTGGTGCCGGTGCTCACGATCACCGGCCTGCAGCTTGGCGCGATCATCGCCTTCGCCATCATCACCGAGACCGTATTCCAATGGCCGGGCATGGGCCTGCTCTTCATCCAGGCAGTCGGATTTGCGGACGTGCCGGTAATGGCCGCGTACCTGTGCTTTGTCGGCTTGATTTTTGTGCTGATCAATCTGGTTGTCGATCTGCTGTACTATGCCGTCGATCCGCGCCTGCGCATCGAGCGGCTTGCAGCAGCGAATTGAATCGATGAGTGATTTCATCAGTAAGCTCATGAACCCCGTCGAGCACATTCGAGCCGATCACGCCGAGCTGACCGCATTGCGCCGTGATCTGCACGCGCATCCCGAGCTCGGTTTCGAGGAGCACCGGACTGCGGAAATCGTGGTGCGCGAGCTCACCGCCTTAGGGATCGAGCATCACTCTGGTATCGGCAAGACCGGCGTCGTCGGGGTGATTCGCGGCGAGCTCCACGACAGCGGCCGGGCGATCGGCCTACGCGCAGACATGGACGCGCTGCCAATGCACGAGGAAAACGCGTTTGCGCACGTGTCGCGATTCAAGGGGCGGATGCACGGTTGCGGGCACGACGGTCATACCACCATGCTCCTCGGCGCGGCGCGTTACCTGTCCCGCACCAGGCGCTTCGACGGCACCGTATATCTGATCTTCCAGCCGGGCGAAGAAGGGTTCGGTGGCGGCAAGGCGATGATCGACGATGGGCTCTTCGAGCGCTTTCCCGCCGACGAGATTTACGCGCTGCATAACTGGCCGGCGCTGCCGCCGGGAAAAATTGGAGTCCGGCCGGGACCGGCGATGGCGGCGGCCGACCGTATCGAAATTCACATCGAGGGCCGTGGAGGGCACGGCGCCCATCCGTATCTGACGATCGATCCGGTGCTGGTCGCCGGCCACATCATCACCGCGGCACAGTCGATCGTGTCCCGCAACGTGAGTCCCATCGATACCGCGGTGGTCAGTCTGTGCGCGATGCATGCCGGCAACATGGCGGCGATGAGTGTCATTCCGCGCGAGGCGCGCCTCGTCGGCACTGTCCGCACCTTCCGGCCGACGACGCAGGCGGCGATCGAAAAGCGATTGACCGAGCTCGTGCATTCCATCGCCGCGGCCTTCGGCGCCACCGCCACGCTCAAGTACGACCGCGTTTACCCGGCGACCATCAACAGCGAGCGCGAGGCTGTCTTTGCGGCGGACGTCGCCGACACCTTGGTCGGTGCCGAGAATGTGGTGCGAGACCTGGAACCGTCGATGGGATCGGAGGATTTTTCCTTCATGCTCGAGCAGCGGCCTGGCGCCTACGCGCGACTGGGGCAGGGCGGCGCGGAAGGCGGTTGTTTTCTGCACAATGCGAGTTATGACTTCAACGACGAAGTGATTCCGCTTGGCGCGGGCTATCTGGCGGCGCTGGCGGAGGCGGCGATGCCGATTTCCCGATGAATGCGACTCCGCATTTTTCGCAGAGCTATGCCGAAGCGCGCGACAAATTCCTCGCCGCGGCGCGGATGCGCGGTGCGAAGCTGATGCATCACGTGCATCCCACCGAGCGAGGCGCCGCGCGCGAAGAGCTGTCGATGGATTTTGCGCTGCTCGGCAGCGCCGACGCGGCCGGCCTGCTGCTTCTGATTTCGGGTACTCACGGGGTAGAGGGCTTTTGCGGATCGGGATGCCAGGTGGCGCTTTTGCACGACCCGACGTTCATTGCCGAGGTCGAGCGATCGGGCATCGCGGTGCTCATGTTGCATGCGCTGAACCCCTATGGTTTCTCGCATCTGCGACGCGTCAACGAGGACAACGCCGACCTGAATCGCAACTTCGTCGACTTTGGCTCGCCGTTGCCGGTCAACCGTGCTTATGCCGAGATTCATTCCATGCTCCTGCCTGCGACGTGGCCGCCGCCGGGTGACAGCGAGACCAGGCTGAACGCATGGATCGCGCAGCACGGCCGCAAGGCCTACCAGGCAGCCGTGAGCGGGGGCCAGTATCAATATCCCGATGGCTTGTTCTACGGTGGCAGCAAGCCCGCCTGGAGCAACCAGGTCCTGCGGGGAGTGCTCCATCAGTACGTATCCCACCGCGCGCTCCTGGGATGGATCGACATCCACACCGGGCTGGGACCTCGAGGCCACGGGGAAAAGATCTACGCCGGACTGGACTATGCCGCGGACGTTGCACGCACCAAGGCTTGGTGGGGCGATGACGTGACGTCGTTCCTGGACGGGACATCGACCTCCGCACCGCTCACCGGGATCAACGGCACCGCAGCGCACGACGAATGTCCCAACGCTGTATTTGCGGGTATCGCGCTCGAGTACGGGACTTATCCCATCGAGCCGATACTGGAGGCGTTCCGGGCCGAGCACTGGATCCACAATCATCCGAAGGCGCCCAAGGCGCAGCGCCAGGAGATCAAGCGGAATCTGCGCGACATGTTCTACATCGATGCCGACGATTGGAAGCAGATGGTTTACACGCAGGCCGTGCAAGGCTGTATGCGGGCCATCGATCATCTCGGCGAGACGCGGATCTATGCGTAACCAGCTAAACGCAATCCCAAGGAGCGCAAGAATGAACACCATTCAACATCTGCTGGCGCGAGCGTCGATGATCCTTGTCGCGGCCACGTTGACCGCGTTGAACGCATCGGCGGCGACCTTCCGGTTTGCCGATCAGGGCGACGCGCTTTCGATGGATCCCCATTCACTCAACGAGTCGCTGCAGCTCACGATCACCGCCAATGTCTTCGAGCCGCTGGTTGGCCGCGGCAAAAAGCTCGAGCTCGTTCCTCTGCTGGCAACGTCATGGAAGCAGACGGCGCCGACGGTGTGGCGCTTCACCTTGCGTCAGAACGTCAAGTTCCACGACGGCACGCCGTTCAATGCCGACGACGTCATATTCTCCTACGAGCGCTCCAAGGCCGACGGGTCCGACATGAAGACCAAGATCGGGACGGTCAAGGAGATCAAGAAGATCGATGACTACACGGTCGACTTCGTCACCAACGAACCGTTTCCCATCCTACCCGACACGATCAACACCTGGTTCATCATGAGCAAGGTGTGGTGCGAGAAGAACAACTCCACGACACCCGTGGACGTGCGCAAGGGCAAGGAGAACGCGGCGACATTGCGCGCCAACGGAACCGGACCCTTCATGCTGAAGTCCCGGGAGCCTGGCGTGCGCACGGTGTTCACCTCGTTTCCCGGTTACTGGGACAAGGTCGAGAGCAATGTCACGGAGGCCACCTTCACGCCGATCAAGAACGACGCGACGCGCGTCGCCGCGCTCGTCTCGGGCGACATCGACATGATGGAGCCAGTGCCGCTGCAGGACATCGATAAACTGAAGGCCGCTGCGAATCTCAAAGTGCTGCAAGGCCCGGAGTTGCGCACGATTTTTCTGGGCATGGACCAATCGCGCGACGAGCTCCTGTTCTCGAATGTGAAGGGCAAGAATCCGTTCAAGGACAAGCGCGTGCGACAGGCGTTCTACCAGACGATCGATATCGAGGCGATCAAGACCCGCATCATGCGCGGCGCGGCGACGCCGACCAATCTGATGATCGCGCCGGGAATCAAGGGGTTCGTCCCGGACCTGAACAAACGGCTGCCGCACGACGCCGCTGCCGCTAAAAAGCTGCTTGTCGACGCCGGCTATGCGGACGGCTTCGAGGTTGGCATGAATTGCCCCAACGACCGTTACGTCAACGACTCGGCAATTTGTCAGGCGATCACGGCGATGCTTGCGCAAATCGGTGTCAAGGTGAACCTGATGGCGGAGACCAAGGTCACGTATTTCCCGAAGATCCTGTCGCGCAACACGTCGTTCTACATGCTGGGATGGACGCCGGACTCGTACGATGCCCAGAACGCGCTCTTCGCCCTGATCATGACTCCGTCCCCGGCGGGGCAGGGGCTTTTCAACCTGGGAACCTATTCCAACAAGCGGGTCGACGAGTTGAGCGCCCAGATTGCCAGCGAGCTCGATCAGACCAAGCGCAACGCGATGATCGCCGAGGCATTCAAGATCCACGGCGACGACATCGGCCACATTCCGCTTCATCAGCAGGCATTGGCCTGGGCGATGAAAAAGAATGTCGAGCTGGTGCAGCTTGCCGACAACTTCAACCTGCTCAAGTGGGTCGTCATCAAGTGACGATTTGCGCGGGAATGGCGGCACAGGCATGACAACCACCACCGCACCCGCAGGTCGTCTTGCCCGCTGGTGGGGCAGCGATCTGGCGTACAACTTCCGCCACTCTCCGGTCGCGGTCGTGTCGGCAGTGGTGCTCGTCATCTGTCTTGGAGCGGCGTTCTTCGCGCCGTGGGTGGCCCCGCACAATCCCTTCGACCTGGCGACGCTGAACCTGATGGACGCGCTGACGCCTCCCCACGGCGTCGCCGGCGCGCGGCCGGAGTATCTGCTCGGTACCGACGATCAGGGCCGCGATCTCTTGTCGGCCATCATGTTCGGAGCACGAATATCGCTGCTCGTTGGCCTCGCCTCGGTGATATTCGCCATGTTGCTGGGGGTGACCCTGG
>VBDA01000034.1 GCA_005883655.1 Betaproteobacteria bacterium
CTCGGCGACTGGCTGCGCGACGCGCTCAATCCGAGGCTGCAATAGTCGCCGGGGCGGGACATTGCGGGCCGCAAGCTCGACGCCGCGCGCAAATGACGCTACCTCGCGCTCGCTCCTTCCATCCGACGACTGCGTGAAGTCCGCGGATCCGCTGCTGGTCGTCGAGCATCTCCGTGTGGAGTTTCCCACGCGCCGCGGGACGCTGACCGCGGTCGACGACGTCTCGCTGTCGATCGCGGCGGGCGAGGTGCTCGGCGTCGTGGGCGAATCCGGCGCCGGGAAGTCGCTCACCGGCGCGGCGATCATCGGCCTGATCGATCCTCCCGGGCGCATTGCGGGCGGAGAGATTCGTCTTGCCGGGCGCCGCATCGACAACCTGCCGCAGGAAGCGTTGCGGCGCATTCGCGGCCGCGAAATCGGCGCGGTGTTTCAGGACCCGTTGACGTCGCTCAATCCGCTATATACCGTCGGCCGGCAGCTTGTCGAAACCATCACTACGCACCTCGACCTGGGACAGAAGGCCGCGCGGGACCGGGCGTTGAGCCTGTTGAACGAAGTCGGGATCTCGGCAGCAGAGCGGCGCATCGATCATTATCCGCATCAGTTCTCCGGCGGAATGCGCCAGCGGGTGGTGATCGCGCTCGCGCTGGCGGCGAAGCCCAAGCTCATCATCGCCGACGAGCCGACGACAGCGCTCGACGTGTCCATCCAGGCGCAGATCATCGCGCTGCTCAAGCGGTTGTGTCGCGATCACGATACTGCCGTGATGCTGATCACGCATGACATGGGCGTGATCGCCGAGACCGCCGACCGTGTGGCGGTCATGTACGCGGGGCGCGTGGCTGAAATCGGCCCCGTCGCGGATGTCATTCATCGGCCGCAGCATCCTTATACCGCCGGCTTGATGGGATCGATTCCGTCGATCGTCGCCGAGCGCGAGGAGCTCGCGCAGATCGACGGGACGATGCCGCGCCTGACGGCGATACCGAACGGGTGCGCGTTCAATCCGCGCTGCCCGAAGGTATTCGAGCGCTGCCGCCACGAGCGACCCGACCTGCTGCCGGCCGGCAGCACGCTGGCCGCTTGCTGGCTGCATGCGCACGATGTGATCAGCGTCCAATGAGCATCCATCCAGTGCCCAACGAGCGTGCGATGAGCGTCCCGCTCGTCGAACTGATCGACGTCGCACGCTATTTCGATGTCTCCCCGCCGTGGCTCAACCGCGTCATCGAGCGCAAGCCGCGGCAGATTCTGCGCGCCGTCGACGGCGTGAGCTTCGCCATCGAAAAAGGCGAGACGCTGGGCCTGGTGGGCGAATCCGGCTGTGGCAAGTCGACCGTGGCGAGGCTCATCGTCGGCCTGTACCGCCCCACGAGCGGCGAAATCCGCTACGCCGGCCGCCTGGTCGACTTTGCCGATCCGGAGCTTGCGCTGCGGCGGACCATGCAGATGATCTTTCAGGATCCCTACGCGAGCCTCAATCCGCGGTGGAGGGTCAAGGACATCGTCGCCGAGCCGATCCGCGCCCACGGACTCGCCCAGACGCCAGCGGCATTGGCGGCCAAGGTCGTTGCGCTTCTGGAGCAGGTGGGCCTTGCCGGCGCCGATGGGGCGAAATATCCGCACCAGTTCTCGGGCGGTCAGCGCCAGCGCATTTCCATCGCCCGCGCGCTGGCGACCGATCCGGCTTTTCTGATCTGCGACGAGCCGACGTCCGCGCTCGACGTTTCGGTCCAGGCCCAGGTGCTGAACCTGATGCGCAACCTGCAGCGTGAGCTCGGGCTCACCTATTTGTTCATCTCGCACAACCTCGCGGTAGTCCACCATATCGCCGATCGAGTCGGCGTCATGTATCTCGGCCGCGTCGTCGAGTTCGCGCGGACACGGCAATTGTTCACCTCGCCACAGCATCCGTACACGCGCATGCTGCTGGCCGCGGTGCCGGATCTGGCGATGACCGGCGTACCGCGCACCGCGGTGGGCGGCGAAGTGCCGAATCCACTCGATCCTCCTACAGGCTGCGCCTTCCATCCCCGTTGTCCCTACGCCAACGAACGCTGTCAGCGCGAGACGCCGCTGCTGAAGACGGCCCCGCTGGCGGAACCGGGTACTGGCCAGGTCGCGTGTCACGCGGTCGAGGAAGGACGTCTCGCGCCGGTCGCGTTGGCGCTGCCCTCAACGGCTTAGGCGCCTTCGTGAATCGGTTATAATTCGTTTCTTTCGAACGGCATCGCCGGCCTTCGGCGGGTGCCCCAGGAAATCCGGGTGTCTCCAGCGATCTCCTCTTCGAGGCGCGTCGCGTTTGTCCAGAAGAATTCGAATTGCGCCTCACTCAGATCAAGCTGGCCGGTTTCAAGTCATTCGTCGATCCGACGATAATCGCCACCCCCGGTCAACTCGTCGGCATCGTCGGTCCCAACGGTTGCGGCAAGTCCAACGTCATCGATGCGGTGCGCTGGGTCCTCGGCGAATCGAGGGCCTCGGCGTTGCGGGGCGAGTCGATGCAGGACGTGATCTTCAATGGAGCCGGGGACCGGGCGCCGGTAGGTCGCGCCTCGGTCGAGCTGTTCTTCGACAATAGCGAGGGCAGGATAGGCGGCCAGTGGGGCCAGTACGCCGAGCTTTCGATCAAGCGCGTCCTCTCCCGCGATGGTGACTCGACGTACTACATCAACAATATTCCGGTACGGCGGCGCGACATCCACGATGTCTTCCTCGGCACAGGCCTGGGCCCGCGCGCTTACGCCATCATCGAGCAGGGCATGATTTCGCGCGTGATCGAGGCCAAGCCGGAAGAGCTGAGAATATTTCTGGAGGAGGCCGCCGGCGTTTCCAAATACAAGGAGCGGCGCAAGGAAACGGAGGGGCGCCTAAGCGACGCGCGCGAAAATCTGGCACGCGTGGAAGACATTCGTGCCGAGCTCGCCGCGCAGCTCGCCAAACTCGATGCTCAGGCCAAGGTCGCCACCGAATATCGCGACCTCGAGGCGCGCATGATGTGGTTCGCCAAGCAGCAGGACGCGGTGCGCTTGCGCGAGAAGCACACCACCGAGATTGCCAATCTCAGCGGCGGGTTCGAAGCGCTCCAGGCCGAGCTTCGCGCCGCGGAGGCACGCCTGGAGTCCCTTCGCGCCGACCACTATCGTGCCGGCGACGAGATGCACGCCAAGCAGGGTGCTTTCTACGCCGCGAACGCGGAGGTAACACGGCTCGAGCAGCAACTGCAGTTCGCGCGCGAGAACGAAGGCAGGCTCGCCCAGCAGGTCGAGCAGATCACCGCTCAGGTGGCCGCGTTTACGCTGCAGCTGGATGAGATCGTGCAGGATTCGCGGTCGGCGGACCGCGATCTCGAGGCGGCGATCGCCACCCGGGACGCGACCGGCGAGGAGGAACGCGCCGCGACCGCGGCGCTGCCGGCGCTCGAGCAGTCGGTCGCCGAAGCATCGCGGCTGATGGTCGAGATTCAGCAGCGCATGAACGAAATCGAGCAGACCATTCGCGTCGGAGACACGCGGCGGGAAAATTCCGCCAAGGTGCTCGCGGCGCTTGGCACACGGCGCGAAAGGCTGGATGCCGAAACGCGCGAGCTTGCGCTGCCGGTGAGCGACCCGATCGCTGCCGTCGCGGAACAGCTCGAGCAGGAAAATGCCGATCTGGCCGGACGGGAGACGGCGCTCGCCGAGTTGAACGCCGTCGTCCAGTCGCTTCAGGAGCGGCATCGCGCCGCCGGCGATACCTGGCAGCAGGTCAGCAGCGCGCTGGCCGATCGCGAGGCGCGCTCGGCAGCGCTCGCCGAATTGCAGGCCAAGATCGACAGCGGCAAGGATTCCGCCGCATGGCTGGCCGGCAAGGGACTCCAAAAAGCGCCCAGGCTGTGGCAACAGCTCGATATCGAGCGCGGATGGGAAGATGCGCTGGAGGCCGTGCTGCGCGAGCGCTTGAATGCCCTCGAGTTGCCCTCGCTCGACGCCGCACTGGCCTGGATCGATCCGGATGTGGCGCTTCCCGGTCGTGTCGCGGCCTACGCGCCGGCGACCGGGAACGTGCCATTGAAGCCGCCTTTCGACGCCTTGCTGGCAAAAGTCAAGACCGTGCGAAGCGAGCTGTCGCGGGTGTTGATCGACTGGCTCGACAATGTCCGCTGCCGCGACGATCTCGAAAGCGCCTTGCGCGACCGCGCGGCGCTGGGACCCGGAGAAAGCTTTGTCACCTTGGCCGGACACATCGTCAGTGCCGACGCGGTCAGTTTTTTTGCGCCGGACAGCGAGCTTCACGGCGTGATCGCGCGCCAGCGCGAGCTTGCCGAGCTCGCGCAGGCCATCGTCATCGCGCGCGCCGACACCGAAGTCGCAGCGACCGCCCGCACCGCCGCGGAAAACGATCTCAAAGCGCGCCAGCAGGAGTATCACGCCGAAAGCATGGCGATGTCGTCGCAGCAGCGCCGCTGCCATGACCTCGAGCTGGAGCTGATGCAATTGCGGCAGGCAGCCGAGACCGCGCAAAGGCGGCGCGCCCAGATCGCCGATGAGCTCGCGGCTCTGGTCCTCGACGAGGCCAGTGAGCGCGAATCGCTGGCGGCGACCGATGTCGAGGTCGACATCAGCCGGCGGCAATTGGCGGACGCGACGCAGCAACAGGAAAACTCGCGCCGCGCGCGCGACGAAGCGGAGGCCGCGCTGGCCAGGGGACGGGAGCGGGCGAGGCTCGCCGATCGCGCGGCGCAGGAGGCGGGCTTTGCCGAGCGATCATGCCGCGAGCGCATTGTCGAGCTCAACCGCCGCCGCGAAGGCATCGAGGCGCAAATCGCGCAGCAGCAGGCGCTGGTCGCGCAGGTGGCCGACGAGCGGCGACAGATCGACTGGAGCCCGGTGGAAGCCTCGCTTCAGGCTCAGCTCGCTTCGCGGGCAGCCGCGGAGCAGGCGCTGGCGGCGGCGCGCGACCGGCAAGAGTCGCTCGCTTCCGAGATGCGGCGCTCCGATGAAGCGCGGCTCACCATCGACCAGCGGCTCGATCCTGCGCGCGCACGTATCGAGGAGATAAGGCTCAAGGAACAAGCCGCGGTGCTGTCGGAGGAGATGTACACGCAGCAACTCGACGAGGCGCACGCCGATCTCGGCAGCCTTCCCGAGCAGCTCAAGGGATGGGGAAGGGCGAGCACGCTCCCCGGCGAAATCGAGCGCCTCACGCAGGTCATCGCCACGCTGGGTCCGGTCAACCTTGCGGCGCTGGACGAGCTTTCGCAGACCGCGGAACGCAAGCAGTATCTCGATGCTCAGGCGCAGGATCTGACCGAGGCAATGACGACGCTCCAGAGCGCGATCCGTCAGATCGACCGCGAATCGCGCGAGCTTCTGCAGCAGACCTTCGATTCGGTCAATGTCAACTTCGGCAAATTGTTTCCGACCCTTTTCGGCGGCGGACAGGCGAGGCTGGTCTTGAGCGGCGAGGAAATCCTCGATTCCGGCGTGCAGGTGATCGCTCAGCCGCCCGGAAAGCGCAATACGTCGATCCATCTGCTCTCCGGCGGCGAGAAGTCGCTGACGGCGATCGCACTGGTCTTTGCGCTGTTCCAGCTCAATCCAGCGCCATTCTGCCTGCTCGACGAAGTCGACGCGCCGCTCGACGATCCGAACACCGACCGATTCTGCGCGCTGGTGCGCACGATGGCCGAGGTGACGCAGTTTCTGTTCATCAGCCACAACAAAATCACCATGGAAATGGCCAATCAGCTGGTCGGGATCACGATGCCCGATCCGGGCGTCTCGCGCGTCGTCGCGGTAGACATCGCCGAGGCGTTGGAGCTGGCGGAAACCACGGCGTCTTAACAGGCCCTAATCCGATGTTTGGGATGAATCCCTTGTTCCTCGGCCTCATCGCCGCCGGCATCCTGCTCGTCGCCGGCGTGCTGATTTACAATTGGCTGCAGGAGCGCCGGGTGCGCCGCCGGATGAACACCGCGCTCCGCAAGTCTGACGGCACGCCGCCTGGCGTGACGCGCGGTCGGGGACGAATCGAGCCGATGTTGAATGCCGACGACTCGGAGTCTTCGCAAAGCGTCGCGATCGAGATGGCGCCGGAAGACGACGAGTTGCTCCCGCATGTCGCCGAGGAAATCCCGGACGAATCGCTGTCGCAGGTCGTGCCAGCGACCAAAGCCGAACGCCTCGGTCTCGCGCCCGATCCGGATATCGAGTGCGTCGCTTTGCTTCAGCCGGCGCAGGCCGCTTCCACGGCGGCACTCGGTTCGGCACGGTCGGCGGATGGCGCGAAACCGGTCCGCTGG
>VBDA01000003.1 GCA_005883655.1 Betaproteobacteria bacterium
CATCATGATCCTGCCGTCGTTCGGCATCGTATCGACGATCATCCCGGCGTTCTCGAGAAAGCCGCTGTTCGGTTATGCGTCAATGGTGTACGCGACGTCGTCGATTGCGATTCTCTCGTTTCTGGTGTGGGCGCACCACATGTTCACCGTCGGCATGCCCGCCGCCGGGCAGCTTTTTTTCATGTACATGACGATGCTGATCGCCGTTCCGACGGGCGTGAAGGTGTTCAACTGGATCGCCACCATGTGGAAAGGCTCGATGACTTTCGAAACGCCGATGCTGTTCGCGATCGGTTTCGTCTTTCTGTTCACGTTGGGCGGCTTTACCGGGCTGGTGCTCGCGATCACGCCGGTCGACATCCAGCTGCAGGATACGTATTACGTCGTCGCCCACTTCCACTACGTGCTGGTCGCCGGTTCGCTGTTCGCGTTCTTCGGCGGCATCTACTACTGGCTGCCGAAATGGTGCGGTCGGATGTACAACGAAGCGATGGGCAAATGGCACTTCTGGTTGTCGATGATATTTTTCAATATTACTTTCTTCCCGATGCATTTCCTGGGCCTGGCGGGCATGCCGCGGCGGGTCCCGGATTACGCGACGCAGTTCGCCGACTGGAACATGGTGGCCTCGATCGGTGCCTTCGGCTTCGGACTGTCGCAGCTGCTGCTCCTGTACAACGTGGTGACGTGCATTCGCAGCGGCGCGCCCGCGCCGGCGAAACCTTGGGAAGGAGCCGACACGCTGGAGTGGACGCTGCCGTCGCCCGCGCCTTATCACACCTTCGAAACGCCGCCGGTCGTCCAATAGGCACGAGCCGCTTTGGATACTCTGTGACATGGACGCATAAGATGCAACGAGCCAAGAACATGTCCAGCACTCGCGATGGAATGGACGACAGGAGGCGGTCGAATCGCTCGCTGCTCAAGAGGCTTGTTACGGTCGTCGTAGTGATGTTCGGATTCGGTTTTGCGATGATTCCGTTCTATAACAAGATTTGCGAGGTCACCGGTCTTCGCAACATCGACATTGCCGACGATGCGCTCAATACCCAGATCGATGCCGGTCGCACCGTGCGCGTCGAGCTCGACGGCAACTTGAACAAGCTGCCGTGGCGCTTTCGGCCGATGACGTCTGTCGTCAGCGTCCATCCAGGTGAGCTGACGCAGGTCGTCTACGAAGTCGAGAACACGTCCGATCGGCCGATGACGGGTCAGGCGGTGCCAAGTTACGGACCGCAGCTCGCGGGACAGTATTTCAAGAAGCTGGAATGTTTTTGCTTCGCCAAGCAATCGTTCGCCCCGCACGAGAAGCGTCAACTGCCGGTGGTATTCGTGATCGATCCCAGGCTGCCGGCCAACGTGCCCACGATCACGCTCTCGTATACGTTTTTCGAGGTCGAGGGTAACGAGTCATAGCCGGCGCTGACGACGACCCGGAAAATATTCAAAGCAAGACGAGGAGTGAGCGAAATGAGCGCACCGCAGAACGGCACGGGTCCCTACTACTTCGTGCCCCAGCCCTCGCACTGGCCGATCACCGGCTCGTGCGCGCTTTTGTTGATGGCCTTCGGCGCTGCGTTCTGGTTCAACGCGTATGCCGCGGGGCCGTGGCTGGTGCTGGCCGGGTTTTGCGTGCTGGTGGCGATGATGGTCGGCTGGTTCGGCACCGTCGTCGGCGAATCGCAGCAGCATCTTTACAACCGCAGGGTCGACCTTTCATTTCGCTGGGGTATGAGCTGGTTTATTTTTTCCGAAGTCATGTTTTTTGCGGCGTTTTTTGGGGCGCTGTTTTACGTTCGCAATCTCTCGGTGCCGGATTTGGCGAGCATGGACTCCAAGATCCTGTGGCCGGACTACACGTCGGCATGGCCGACCGACGGACCGTATATCAATGACGTTTTCACGCCGATGAAGGCGATCGGGATTCCGCTGCTGAACACGATTATTCTGGTGTCCTCGGGCGGCACGCTAACCGTTGCGCATCACGCGCTCCAGGCCGGTAATCGTGGCGCGCTCAAGCTATGGTTGTTCATCACCATAGTGCTCGGATTTACCTTCCTCGGTTTCCAGGCCTTCGAGTACACCCACGCTTACAGCGAGCTCAACCTCAGGCTGTCGACGGGAGTCTACGGCTCGACGTTCTTCATGCTCACGGGGTTCCACGGCTTTCACGTGACGATCGGCGCGATCATGCTGACGGTCATGCTCTTGCGGACCTTCCGCGGGCATTTCGACGCGCAGCATCATTTCGCGTTCGAAGCCGCCGCGTGGTACTGGCATTTCGTCGACGTCGTCTGGCTCTTGCTGTTTATCCTCGTGTACTGGCTCTAGCGGAGCGACTACAGCAAGCAATAGCCGCGGGGAATGCCGTGCGGCTCGTGCGTGTGGACGTGGTTTATCGTCCCAAGCACCCGGACTTCAGCGAAGGCCCCTTTCTCCGATCCATCCAAAGTGATAGCTGATGAGAAGAAACGCGATCAGGCTCGCCGACAGCGCGACCCGTATGGCGAGTGCCTTGACCATCCGCGTACCCTGGCCGCGATCGTGGTAAAGGTAATAAAGCGCCGTCCCGAGGCTGAACACAACGAGCAGCAACCCGACGATGACGACAATGCGAATCAAGGCAATCTCGCTGAAGCGAAATGAGCGGTGAAATCACCCACAGTGTAATGGATAGACTGGTGCCAATGCGTGTCAGTTCATTTTTTGCGACGCATCGATTTCGGCCGACGCTTTTGCTTACCGTGGCGATGGTGGCGTTGACTGCGCTCGCCATTGCGCTCGGCAACTGGCAACGGCACCGCGCCGATGAAAAGAGCGCCGCTGCCGCGCTGGCATCGGCGGCGGACCGTGCAGCGCCGTTGGATCTCGCCGCGGCCGACAGCGATGCCGCCGCGGTGCTCTACCGCATCGTTCACGGCGTCGGCGAATTCGATGCGGCGCACGGCGTACTGATCGACAACAAGGTGCGCGGTGGGCGTCCGGGCTATGACGTGGTGACGCCGTTCAGACTCGCGCCCGGCAACCGCTATGTGCTGGTCGACCGCGGGTGGGTCGCGCAAGGCCCGACACGCAAAGTGCTTCCGTCGGTGCAAACGCCTGCGGGGGTCATCGAAATCGTGGGTCGCGCGACCGTTCCGCCCAAACGATACCTCGAGCTCAAGGCCGACACCGGACAGGGCGCGCTGCGACAGAACCTCGACATCGAAAGGATCGCCGCGTCATCCGGTTTGACCTTGCTGCCGTTTGTTGTCGAACAGACCGATCCGGTGATTCCATCCGACGGTCTGCTGCGCGAATGGCCGAGGCCCGACTTCGGCATCGAGAGCCACCTCTCGTATATGCTGCAGTGGTACTCGCTGGCGGCACTGGCGGCCGCGCTCTGGCTGGTGCTCAACTGGCGACGTCGCCTGGAAGACGCTTGATGTCGCCGCTCAAG
>VBDA01000004.1:0-3513 GCA_005883655.1 Betaproteobacteria bacterium
GCTATTGCAACGCAGAGCTTGGCACCGGCTATTTTCCGGATGAGGAAGAGCACATCGCGGCATATCTCAACAAGCAATACTATCGCTTCGAATGAACGATGGGGCGCGCCGGAAGCACGGAACTAAAGACCATGAACAAGGAGCTGCGCGTGCTGTCGGCGCTCAACTGCCGTCCCGGCGCGCCGATACTTCCCGTCTCGGAGCTGATGCTGCGCCTTCACGCGCTGCCAGGTTGGGACTACGCCGACAACCGACTCTCCAAGACATTTCGGTTTACCAACTATTACGAGACGATCGGATTCGTGAACGTCATTGCATATCTGGCGAATCGCCAGGACCATCATCCGGATCTGTCGGTCCACTACAATCGCGTCGTCGTGTCGTTTGCGACGCACGACGTCGGCGGGGTCACCCTCAACGATTGCATTTGCGCGGCCAAGATCGAGGAGCTCTCCGCGTGATGCGAACCTGAGAGGAAACTCAGAGCAAACTGAGAGCAACATGAGGACACTATGACGGCCAACGCCGCGGGCCTGGTCACGGCCACGCATCGCCGTCACTATGCGGTTCGGCTCGACAACGGCGAAACCGTGGCTTGCATCTTGCGCGGGCGCAGCCTTGCGATCGCATGCGGCGACTTGGTCGAAGTCGAACGGTCGCCCTCGAACGAAGGCACCATCGTTTCGGTGGCGCCGCGAACGACGCTTTTCTTCCGCTCGGACATACAGCGTGACAAGCTTCTCGCCGCCAACGTAACGCAAGTGCTCGGCTTTGTGGCGCCCGATCCGCCGTACGACGATGAGCTCGTGCATCGCTGGATCATCGCCGCCGAGAGCAACTATTGCCGCTTCGTGCTCATCGCCAACAAGGAGGACCTTCCCGCGTTCGCGCTGATCGCGGACAGGCTCGCCCAGTTTGCCGCGCTCGGCTACCCGGTCGTGCCCATGTGCGCCCACCGCGATGTCAGCGCGATCGTGCCGTTCCTGGAAGGCCAGCGCAGCGTTCTGATCGGTCAATCGGGCATGGGAAAATCGACGCTCATCAATACTCTGCTTCCAGATGCCGGTGCTCGGGTGGGAGAGTTGTCGCGCGCGCTGCAAACCGGACGTCACACGACTACCGAAGCGACGCTCTACGAGCTCGACGATGATAGCTGGATCGTCGATTCACCCGGCATGAAGGAATTCGGCCTCGGTCACCTCGACGCCGACGCCATCGAAAGTGCGTTCGTGGAGTTGCGGCCGCTGCTGGGCACGTGCCGGTTCCGCAATTGCCGGCACGATGCCGAGCCCGGATGCGCGGTGCAGGACGCGGTCGCACGCGGCGTGGTCAAGCCATGGCGTGCCGCTCTCTTGCTGCAACTGCGGGCCGAAAGCGAGCGCCGTGGACGGACCTGGACGTAGGCAGCTGCGGATCCGTCGGCAATTCAGCCCTACGGCGCCCAATACGCGAGGGTCAGGAGCAGCAGCACCGCCAGCCACACCAGTAAGGCACGCCACACGAGACCGATCGCACTCGGCAGGATGTCGGCGTCGGCGGACTCGCCCATGCCGAGCTCGGGCCGGAACTCCGGTTCTCCCATCGAGTCGGTGATGACACCGCCGACCTGAACCCCGAGCGCGCCCGCGCCGCTGGCGAGCAGGATGCCGTCGTGTATCGACGGCCATTGCTTGGCCTGTATCCGCCAACAGTAAACCGCGTCTTCGAAATCGCCAACGACCGCGAAAGTGAGCGCCGTCAGGCGCACCGGGATCCAATCCAGCCAATACAACAGGCGCTGCACCGGCTGGCCGAACGAAGCGAGCTGGTGTCCGACCGGCGTCACCGCAACGCCTTGCCATTGCGCGGCAAGCAACACCGTCAGCCTGTACAGGACCGCGCCGCCCGGCCCGGGCAGCACCAGGAACCAGAACAAGGTGCCGAAGACGTGACGATACGAGTCTTCGATCCCTTGCTCGATGGCGAGCTTCGGAATCTCTTCCGCGGTCGCGGCGCTCGCGTCGGCGCCGCGCCATGCCATGAGGCGCTTGCGCGCTCCGATCGCATCGCCTGCCCGCAGGGCATCGCCGATCGCCGTAAAGGCATGGCTGAAATGGCGGAAGCCGACGAGCAGATACAGGATCGCAACGTTCCAGACGAGACCCAGCACCGGATGCAGCGCGTCGAGCGCCCAGTAGCCGGCAGCGGCAATCGCAACCGGCGGACCCATCGCAAGCAACGCTGTGAGCGCACCTTGCTGCTCGGTCCCGGCGTTGAAGCGGCGCTCCAGAAAGCGCGCATATCGACCGAAGAGCCGTTGCACGCCATTGCGCCACTGGAATGCGCGCCATTGCTCCAGTCCGAGCGCAACCAGGATCGCGATCAAATTCATGGTTTGCGGATCATTTCAGAAATTCTTTGATGAAGATCGATCGCGAGCAGCAGCGATCGTTGGGCGTCGAGCAGCATTATTGCTCCCGCTGATGCGCCGACCGCATGCCGGTCCGGTCGTTCCGCGGTCGCCACGCTCCCATGGCTTAGAGCGAGGCCCTGACCGGCTACGCGCAGATCGCGAGCACCTGCTCCGGCAGCGGCGTCGAGCGCTGCGTCCGATGATCGATCCAGACGATGCGGGCGCTCCCCTCGGCATACTTGCGATCGTTCATCCACATTTCGTAATGGCTGTCCAGGCTCGACCGGCCGGGAGCATCGACGAACATCCGCACGTCGATGGTGCCGGGATAGCAAAGCGGAAGAAGGAACGTGCAACTGGCGTTGACGATGACACACCCCAGACCTTCGACGTCGCCGATACGCTTGCGCAAACTTTCGAGCCATTCGATGCGCGCCTGCTCCATGTAGCGGAAGTAGACGGTGTTGTTGACGTGCCCCTGCGCGTCCATGTCGCCCCATCGCATGGGGACCGAAACGCTGTGCACGAGCTTGCGCGCCGAAGCCATCGCGGTTCCTCGCAAAAGGTAATTATAATGGCTCGTGGGTGGAATGCCTTCGGGAGCTTGCAATGCCGCGTGAGGTGATGGAATACGACGTGGTCATCGTCGGTGGCGGTCCGGCCGGGCTGTCGGCGGCGATCAGACTGAAGCAACTCGCGGCGGAGAACCAACGCGAAGTCAGCGTCTGCGTGCTCGAAAAAGGCTCGGAAATCGGTGCGCACATCCTGTCCGGCGCGGTGATCGATCCCAAGGCGATCAACGAGCTGATTCCGGACTGGCGCGCCTTGGGTGCGCCGCTGAAGACACCGGTCACCGAGGACCGGTTCATGATCCTCACCGCGGACAAAGCGTACAGCATCCCGAACTGGTTATTGCCGCCGCTGATGAGCAATCACGGCAATTACATCATTAGCCTCGGCAATCTGTGTCGATGGTTGGCGCAGCAGGCAGAGGCACTCGGGGTCGAAGTCTATGCCGGCTTTGCCGCGGCCGAGATCCTTTACGACGTGCGCGAGAATGGCGGCGCGGTGCTGGGGGTGGCCACCGGCGACGTGGGCATCGCCAAGGATGGCACGCGCAA
>VBDA01000004.1:3626-5899 GCA_005883655.1 Betaproteobacteria bacterium
ATCCGCAGAAGTATGGAATCGGCATCAAGGAACTTTGGCAGGTCGCGCCGCAAAAGCACCGGCCGGGACTGGTGCTTCACAGCCAGGGTTGGCCGCTGGACTCGACGACCGGCGGCGGTTCCTTCGTGTATCACTTCGAAGACCAGCTGGTCGCGGTGGGATTCGTCGTTCACTTGAACTACGAGAATCCGCATCTGTCGCCGTACGATGAATTCCAGCGCTTCAAGACCCATCCCGCGATACGCGGCACCTTCGAGGGCGCGAAGCGCCTGTCATATGGAGCGCGGGCCCTCAATGAAGGAGGGCTGCAATCGGTGCCGCAGCTCGCATTCCCCGGTGGCGCGCTGATCGGTTGCGCCGCGGGCTTTGTCAACGTGCCGCGGATCAAGGGAGTGCACAATGCGATGAAGACCGGGATGCTCGCGGCGGAGGCGGCGTTCGCAGCCCTACGCGAGGATCGTCGACACGATGTCCTGGCCGCGTACCCGCCGATGTTCAAGCGGTCCTGGGTCTACGACGACCTGTACAAGGTGCGCAACGTCAAGCCGGGACTCAAGTGGGGCATGTGGCTGGGCACCGCTCACGGCGGCTTGCACATGTGGCTCAACGACCTGGGCTTGAGCGCGCTGGTGCCGTGGACGCTGCGTCACGACAAGCCGGACCACGAATCACTCAGGCCCGCAGCGGAGATGCCGAAGATCGACTATCCGAAATACGACGGCGTGCTGACCTTCGACAAGCTCTCATCGGTGTTCGTGTCTAATACCAACCACGAAGAGAATCAACCGTCGCACTTGCAGCTTCGCGATCCCGCCATTCCTGTAAACGTCAATCTGGCTTTGTACGACGGTCCGGAACAGCGTTACTGCCCCGCGGGCGTGTATGAATTTGTCCCCGCCGGTCCCTCGGAAGGCGCGGGAAAGCGGCTGCAGATCAACGCGCCGAACTGCGTGCACTGCAAGACGTGCGACATCAAGGATCCGCGACAGAACATCCACTGGGTGACGCCGGAAGGCGGCGGTGGGCCAAACTATCCCAATATGTAGCGCCGCTAAAAGCTCACCCGAAGCTGATCGACCCGGGCCTACATTGCGATGCTGAATTCGCAACCGGTCTTGGCGCGCACGTCCTCGACGGTCACGCCCGGGTGCAACTCGGTCAGCGCCAATCCCGCAGGCTCCACCTCGAACACGCACAGATCGGTGATGATCATGTTCACCACTGCCTTGCCGGTGATCGGCAGCGTGCATTGCCTGAGTATCTTGGGCGCGCCGTCTCGGGCGGTATGTTCCATCAGGACAATCACCCGCCGCACGCCCGAGACCAGGTCCATCGCGCCGCCCGGCCCCTTGACCATTTTCCCCGGCACCATCCAATTCGCGAGATCGCCGTTCTCGGCGACCTCGAGCGCCCCAAGGATCGACAGATCGATGTGACCGCCGCGTATCATCGCGAACGAGTCCGCGCTGGAGAAAAAGCTCGATCCCGGAAGCGTGGTGATGGTTTGCTTGCCGGCGTTGATGAGGTCCGGGTCGACCTGGTCCTCCGCCGGGAACGGGCCGATGCCGAGGAGCCCGTTCTCGGACTGCAGCGTGACTGTGATGTCGTTCGGGATGAAGTTGGCGACCAGCGTCGGTATGCCGATGCCCAGATTGACGTAGTAGCCGTCATGCAGCTCCTTCGCCGCGCGCCGGGCCATCAGGTCGCGCGTGGGCGAATCCTTCTTCGACGCCGCGGCGCCGGAAACGGTACGGAACTCGATGCGCTTTTCGTAGTTCGTTCCCTGAATGATGCGGTCGACGTAGATGCCGGGCGTATGCACCTGGTCGGGGTCGAGCGCGCCCACCTCGAGCAGCTCCTCCACCTCCGCGACCGTGATCTTGCCGCAGGTCGCGATCATCGGGTTGAAGTTGCGCGATGTCTTGCGATAGACGAGGTTGCCCGATTTGTCTCCCTTCCATGCCTTGACGATCGACACATCGGCCCGGATCGCCTCCTCAAGAACGTACGCTTTGCCCTCGAAAGTCCGCGTCTCTTTTTCGTCCGCGAGCTTGGTGCCGAATGCGGTACGCGTGTAGAAGCCCGGGATGCCGGCGCCTCCCGCGCGCAGCTTTTCGGCCAGCGTTCCCTGCGGCGTGAGCGACAGCTCGAGCTCGCCCGCCAGCACCTGGCGCTCGAATTCCTTGTTCTCGCCGACGTACGAGGCGATCACCTTTTTTACCTGCCGGGTCTTGAGCAGCAGCCCCATCCCGAAATCGTCCACGCCGGCATTG
>VBDA01000035.1 GCA_005883655.1 Betaproteobacteria bacterium
AGCGAGGCCTCGAAGGACGCACGACATTCTTCCAGCCCTGCGGCATTCTTGCCCAGCCTCTGCGCTTTTCCGCCCTACGCTTCTGATGCCTCAGTACACGCGTTCCGCGGGCGGGAAGGCCCGCACTTCGTTCGACAGGGGATGGAGGTGCACCGGGCGGTCGCCGAGGCGCGCCCTCCCGTCCCCATTCTGCCAGGCTAGGGTGTGCTTGAGCCAGTTTCGGTCGTCGCGCTCGGGGTAGTCCTCGCGGGCATGGGCGCCGCGGCTCTCGGTGCGATATAGCGCGGAGCGCAGGACCACCACCGCCTGATCGATCAGGTTGTCGAGCTCGAGCGCCTCGACGAGATCGGTGTTCCAGATCAGCGAGCGGTCGGCAACGGCGAGGTCGCGCAGAGCATCGGTGACCGCCGTCATCTTGCGCAGCCCTTCCTCGAGCACATGGGCCGTGCGAAAGACCGAACAGTGGTCCTGCATGGCCCGCTGCATCGAGACCCGGATTTCACCGGTTTTCAGCCGCCCCTTCGCCTGGCGCACCCGGTCGAACCTGGCGAGCGCCATGTCCGATGCCGAGGATGGCAGGGTGCTGTGCAGTTGGCCCGGCTCGGCGATGTCGGCGGCGCGCTGCGCGGCGGCACGGCCGAACACAACCAGATCGAGCAGCGAATTGGTTCCGAGCCGGGTGGCGCCGTGCACCGAAACGCAGGCCGCCTCGCCGACCGCCATCAGCCCGGGTACCGTGCGTTCGGGGTCGTCGGTGGTCGGGTTCAGCACTTCGCCATGAATATTGGTCGGAATGCCGCCCATATTGTAATGGGCCGTCGGCAATACCGGGATCGGCTGGCGGGCCACGTCGACACCGCCAAAGATCCTAGCGGTTTCGGAAATGCCGGGGAGGCGCTGATGCAGCACCGCGGGATCGAGATGCTCGAGATGTAAGAAGATGTGGTCGCGCTGCGGTCCGCAGCCGCGCCCTTCGCGGATTTCGATCGCCATCGCCCGGGCGACCACGTCGCGCGAGGCGAGGTCCTTGGTGGTCGGCGCATAGCGCTCCATGAAGCGCTCGCCTTCGGCATTCGTTAGGTACCCGCCCTCGCCGCGCGACCCCTCGGTGATCAGGCAGCCGGCGCCGTAAATGCCGGTCGGGTGGAACTGGATGAATTCCATGTCCTGCAATGGCAGCCCGGCGCGCAAGACCATCGCATTGCCATCGCCGGTGCAGGTATGCGCCGAGGTGCAGGTCAGATAGGTGCGGCCAGGCACCATGCAATGGCCCCGCGGCAGTGGCCTTCGTCCATGACTACATCGAGCACCACGTACTCGATGAAGAACTCGGCATTGTGTCTGAGGCACTGCTGGTAAAGGGTATGGAGCATCGCATGACCGGTTCGGTCGGCGGCGGCGCAGGCGCGCTTGGCCAGCCCCTTGCCCCATTGCACCGTGTGGCCGCCGAACGGCCGCTGATAGATCAGGCCATCCTCGGTGCGCGAGAACGGCACCCCGAAATGCTCGAGCTCGATGACCGCCGGGATCGCCTGGCGGCACATGTATTCGATCGCGTCCTGGTCGCCGAGCCAGTCGGAGCCCTTGACCGTGTCGTACATGTGCCAGAGCCAGCTGTCTTCCGACATGTTGCCGAGCGATGCGCCGATGCCTCCCTGCGCCGCCACGGTATGCGATCGGGTCGGAAATACTTTCGACAATACCGCGACCGAGAGGCCTGCCTCCGACAGTTGCAACGATGCGCGCATGCCCGCGCCGCCGGCGCCAACCACGATCGCGTCGAATTTTCGCACCGGGGGTGAGGTCACGTCTGTCTTGTCCCCCAGAGAATTTGCGCGAGCCATGCAGCATAGGCGACCAGAACGACGAACGTCGCCACTTCCAGCGCGAGTCTCAAGGCGGTTGGCTTAATGTAGTCCATCCAGATGTCACGCATTCCGATCCAGGCGTGCCACAGGACCGCGAGGCCGAAGAGCAAGGTGGCGATCCGGAACGCGCCGTTGGCGAACAGCGCTTGCCACAGCGCATAGTCGAAGCCGCCGTTGTAAAGCGCGACGCCCAGCATTCCCAGCGTGTAGAGAATCATGACCACCGCGGTCACGCGCTGGACGAGCCAGTCCTTCCAGCCGTAGTGCGCGCCGATGGTTTGGCGCAGCGGCCGAGTCACCACAGCCGCACCGCGATGATCAGCGTCAATATGAGACTCGCACCGAGGACCGCGACGCTGGATTGACGCGCGGGCGCCAAATCATCGCCGACGTGCAGGTCTATGAGCAGGTAGCGTATCCCGGCGAAGAAATGATGCAGATACGCCCACAGCAATCCAATCAGGATGAGCTTGCACAGCGGATTAGCCAGCATTGATTTCAGGCTCGCAAATCCATCCTCGGATTCGACACTCGCTTGCATGGCGAAAAGAACGACGGGAATGGCAAACAGAAACAGCGCGGCGCCGCTGATGCGATGCAGGATCGAGACGATGCCGGGCAGCGGCAGCCGAATGCGCACCAGGTTGAGATATACCGGCCGCCGTTTGATCGCAGGAGGATCGCTAACGGACATCGCTGAGGAACGACATGGTTATGCTTCCGCTCTTCGACCTCTGCCCGCGACGTGGGACACGGCGGGAACGCGCAGTCGCGCTGGGCAAATTATACAGGCTTTCCGCGCTGGCTCGCCAGCGCTCGGGGCATTGCATCGATGTCAGCCGAGAGCTTGCCTCTTCGGTCGCTGATCGGTGAGCGATAAAGATCTAGCTGAGCTCATTGACATAGAAATGATGGCGCGTGATGCAGAGCCCGCGCCGCCACTCCACCGGCCGGTCGCCGTAAGTCAGAGTCACGCGGTCGACCGCAAGCAGCGGCTCGCCTGTTCGTGCGCCGAGAATTGCGGCACTGATTGCATCGGCGCTTACGGCTCGCAGCTTCTCCTGCGCCTTGAGCATGCGCACGCCGAACTGTGTTTCGAAAAAACTGTACATCGAGCCTCGGTACGCATCGAGCTTGGTCTTGGTGAGCCCCTTGAACAGCGCGGCGGGCAGAACGATTTCGTCGAGCACGACCGGTTGGCCTCCGTATTCGAGCACGCGGCGCAGGACGATCACGGTATCGCCTGTCTTGAGCTCGAGCGACCGCGCGACTTCGCTCGAGGCCTTGCCTCGGCGAACGTCGAGCAGGCGACTTGCCGGGTATTCGTCGCGGCCGTCGTTGCGGCGAATGCGCAGAAACCGAAACAGAGACGTCTTTTCCTCGGTATGCGTCGAGACGAACGTCCCCTTGCCCTGCCGGCGAATGACGAGGCTTTGAGCGGCGAGCGCGTCGATGGCTTTGCGTACCGTTCCCTGAGAGACTCGAAAACGCTGCGCGAGCGCCATCTCGCTGGGGATGGCCTCGCCCGGCGGCCATTCGCCGTCGTCGAGACTGGCCATGAGGAGCGCCTTGATCTGCATGTACAGCGGCTGAAACGACGGCGATTTGTTGCTCGCGGCAGTGCGCATCGGGACCTCCTGCGGGCTTGGGCGGTGACCGGAAGGGCGCCATCGCGCCCGAGGTTTCTTATATCATATGTCTTATATAAGAGTCGATTGACACCCCCAGGCGACCGCCCGTAAGATGGCGCTTCGATCGCCGTCGGCGCCGCTCATTCACGGCGGCCGTGGACGCCGCTTGTCGCCAGCACTGGAAACCCGAACCTTGCCGTAAAGGAGTCCCCGATGAAAAAACCCGTTCGCGTGGCGGTGACCGGTGCCGCCGGTCAAATCGGTTACAGCCTTCTGTTCCGCATCGCCAGCGGCGAAATGCTCGGGAACGATCAACCGGTTTCGCTGCAATTGCTGGAACTGCCGATCGACAAGGCCCAGGCGGCACTCAAGGGCGTCATGATGGAGCTCGAGGATTGCGCGTTTCCGCTTCTTGCGGGCATGGCCGGCACTGCGGACGCCAAAGCCGCGTTCAAGGACGCCGACATCGCACTCCTGGTAGGCGCGCGGCCGCGCGGCCCGGGCATGGAGCGAAAGGATCTTTTGCTCGAGAACGCGAAGATTTTCATCGAGCAAGGCAAGGCGCTCGATGCCGTGGCGAGCCGCAGGATCAAGGTGCTGGTAGTCGGAAACCCGGCCAATACCAACGGCTACATCGCCATGAAATCCGCGTCTTCGCTGCCGAAAAAGAATTTCACCGCAATGTTGAGGCTCGACCACAACCGTGCGCTGTCGCAGCTCGCGGTCAAATCGAGCAAGCCGGTCGGATCGATCGAAAAGCTGATCGTGTGGGGCAACCATTCCCCGACGATGTATCCGGACTATCGCTTCGCCACGGTCGACGGACAATCGCTGAAAGCGCTGATCAATGACGAAGCCTGGAACCGCAATGTGTTTCTGCCGGCGGTGGGCAAGCGCGGCGCGGCGATCATCGAGGCACGCGGTCTTTCCTCCGCCGCATCGGCAGCCAACGCCGCGATCGGACATGTCCGCGACTGGATATTGGGCAGCGCCGGCAAGTGGGTCACGATGGGTGTGCCATCCGATGGCAGCTACGGTATTCCGCAAGATGTAATGTATGGAGTGCCGGTCACGACCACCGACGGCGAATACACGCGCGTTCAAGGTCTCGAGATCGACGCCTTTTCACGCGAAAGGATGGATGCGACGCTCAAGGAGCTCGAGGAAGAGCGCGCCGGCGTCGCATCGCTCCTCGGCTGATCCTTCGCCTGGCATGAGCCTTTCCTCCCCCGGCGCGAAGTTTCGCGCGGCGCTGGCCGCCGAGAAGCCGCTGCAGGTGCCGGGTGCTATTTGTGCCTATCATGCCATCCTCGCCGAGAAATCCGGTTACCTGGCCATCTACCTCTCCGGCGGCGGCGTCGCAGCCGGATCGTTGGGCGTTCCCGATCTCGGCATTTCCGGCCTCGACGACGTGCTGACCGACGTGCGTCGCATTACCGATGCCTCTCCGTTGCCGCTCCTGGTCGATGTCGATACCGGCTTCGGCGCATCCGCGTTCAACATTGCACGCACGGTCAAGTCATTGATCAAGTTCGGCGCAGCCGCGATGCATATCGAGGACCAGGTCGGCGCCAAGCGTTGCGGCCATCGACCGAACAAGGAGCTCGTCACCAAGGACGAGATGGTCGATCGCATCAAGGCCGCGGTCGACGCGAGAACCGATCCTGATTTCGTGATCATGGCGCGAACCGACGCGTTGTCGGTCGAAGGCCTCGGCGCGGCGATCGACCGCGCATCGGCTTACGCGGAAGCCGGCGCCGATATGATTTTTCCCGAGGCGATGACCGAGCTCTCGATGTACAGTCGTTTCGTCGACGCGACCAAGGTTCCCGTGCTCGCCAACATCACCGAGTTCGGCTCGACGCCGCTTTTTACCGTCGACGAGCTGAAGAGCGCCGGCGTGGCGATCGCGCTCTATCCACTTTCCGCGTTCCGGGCGATGAACAAGGCCGCGCTCGAGGTGTACACGAGCTTGCGCCGAACCGGCACCCAGCAATCGGTGCTCGACACCATGCAGACGCGCGCCGAGCTTTACGACTATCTCGGCTACCACGCGTACGAGGCGAAGCTCGACGCGCTGTTTGCGCGAACGCCTCGTTGAAATCCTTTCGTTAGCTCGAGCGCTCGCAAACACCTCCCGACACCCTTCCCACGACAAGAACCCGATGTCCGCATCCGCCGCACCGGCAACAGAAACACCGAAACCGAAAAAATCGGTCGCGCTTTCCGGGGTCACCGCCGGCAATACCGCGCTGTGCACGGTGGGGCGCACCGGCAACGATTTGCACTATCGCGGCTACGACATCCTCGACATTGCCGATGTCTGCGAATTCGAGGAGATCGCCCATCTTCTGGTCCACGAAAAGCTGCCTTCCGCCGCCGAGCTGGCTGCCTACAAGGCTCGTCTCAGGTCCTCGCGCGCGGTGCCGCGGCCGATCCGCGAAATCCTGGAGCGCATTCCTGCCGCCGCGCATCCCATGGACGTCATGCGTACCGCGGTTTCGGCGCTGGGAACCGTCGAGCCGGAGAGCGACCGTCACGATGCCGAGGGTGCGCGCACCATCGCCGACCGGCTGATGGCGTCGCTCGGATCGATGTTGCTGTACTGGCACCACTGGGGCCGGCACAGCAAGCGCATCGATGTCGAGACCGCCGACGATTCGATCGGCGGCCATTTTCTGCATCTGCTGCATGGCTCGCCACCGCCGCCCCTCTGGATACGCGCCATGGACACCTCGCTCAATCTGTACGCCGAGCACGAGTTCAACGCGTCCACCTTCACCGCGAGGGTCATCGCCGGAACGGGCTCCGGCCTCTACTCCGCGCTTACCGGCGCGATCGGCGCGCTGCGCGGCCCGAAGCACGGGGGAGCCAACGAATTCTCATTCGAGGTCCAGCAGCGATACGCCACGCCCGACCAAGCGGAGCACGACATTCGTCGGCGGGTCGAGGCGAAGGAAGTCATCATCGGTTTTGGCCACCCGGTCTATACCGTGAGCGATCCGCGCAACCAGGTGATCAAGGAGATCGCGCGCAAACTGTCGAAGGAAGCAGGCGACATGAAAATGTTCGAGATCGCCGAGCGCATCGAGCAGGTTATGTGGGATGCCAAGCGCATGTTCGCCAACCTGGATTGGTATTCGGCGGTGAGCTACCACATGATGGGCGTGCCCACGCAGATGTTCACGCCACTGTTCGTCATCTCGCGCACCTCCGGCTGGGCGGCGCACGTCATCGAGCAGCGCAGCGACGGCAAGATCATCCGCCCATCGGCCAACTACATCGGCCCGGAAGACCAGAAGTTCGTACCGATTGCAGAACGCAAATGAAGTGGAACGTGCCATCGACTTCGAGAGACGACAAGGTCGACCTTTGCTGGCCCAGGCGCGCGCCGTGACCAGCGCTCTGGCCCTTCCGAAAATCGCGCTCGACGACAGCGCCGTGCGCGGCTCACGGTACACAGCTCTCGATGCCTGGCGCGGACTGGCGGCGCTCTCGGTGGTGTATGGACATCAGACGTCGGGCCGTGTCGGCGCGTCTCTCTTCATCGCGTTTCATCTGGCGGTCGATTTTTTCTTCGTGCTCTCCGGCTTCGTGCTTGCGCATCGCTATTGGGAAGAGCTGGTGCGTGATCGCAAGCCTTTCTTTCCGGTCGTCATCGCCCGCTTTGCCCGTCTTTATCCAGCGCACGTATTCGTGCTCTTTGCGCTTCTGATCGGGTTCGGCATCGAGGCCATTCCGGCCTACCGCGCAGGCACGCCGATGCTCGCGGCGTGGAGCGAGGCGATCCCTCCCTTCCCCGGAGGGCCGGGGCTTTCGACATTCATTCTGAATCTGCTGTTGCTGCAAAACGTAGGCTTGACGCCTACCGGACTCACCTGGAACGTCCCGAGCTGGTCGATCTCCGTGGAATTCGTCGGTTCGCTCGCCGTCCTCGGGCTGGTCGCGATCTGGCGCAAGCCCGGAGTGCGCGTCGCGCTGGTCGCTATCGCGTGCGCCGGCTACGGTCTCGTCCTGGCGGTCAAGAACGGCGGCCTCGACGCAACGTATGAAACGCTCTGGCACATCGTCAATCTCGGTCTGGCTCGCGCTATTGCGGGTATCGCCGCAGGTGTGATCTGCCTGCTCCTGGTGCGGAAGTATCGGGCCACGCGAACTCCCGCACCGGCGGTTGCGACACTGCTCGAGCTGCTGGCCATCGCGTGCGTGCTCTCGCTCATGATCCGTCCGAATTTCCACGACGCGCGCGATGCACTGTTTCCGTTCGCGGCCCTTGCCCTGGTCGCGATTTTTTCGCTGCAAGCCGGCACGGTGAGCCGGATCTTGAACTCCGCTCCGCTGGTCTACCTGGGCAGCCTTTCCTACGCGATCTATCTCGTGCACTGGCCGCTGCTCTTTGTGATGCTGGAGCAGCACCAGCTGCCACCGGGGCTCTACTACCTCGCCGTATTCGGCTCCGCGATACTCACCCATCATGCGGTCGAGGTGCCGGCCCGCCGCTTCATCATGCAACGCGCGCAACACGCGCGCAGCGCCTAGAGGCCATCCGCATGTCGAGCCCGATCTCCAATGTCCGCCCCAAACCCGACAAGGTGCTGGTCGACATCGCAGACTACGTGAGCGGCTACAAGGTCCGCAGCAAGGAGGCCTACGACACGGCGAGATACTGCCTGCTGGACACCCTGGGATGCGGTCTGGAGGCGCTGTCCTATCCGGCGTGCACCAAGCTGTTGGGCCCGCTCGTTCCGGGAACCATAGTCCCCAATGGCGCCAAGGTGCCCGGCACTCAGTTTCAGCTCGATCCGGTGCAAGCCGCATTCAATATCGGCGCCATGATCCGCTGGCTCGATTTCAACGACACCTGGCTCGCTGCGGAGTGGGGCCACCCTTCCGACAATCTCGGCGGAATCCTCGCCGTCGCTGACTGGCTGTCGCGCAACGCCGTTGCCGCCGGACGAAAACCGCTGACCGTCAGAGATGTCCTTACGGCGATGATCAAGGCGCACGAAATTCAGGGTGTGATTGCGCTCGAAAACAGCTTCAATCGGGTCGGGCTCGATCACGTCGTGCTGGTCAAGGTGGCGTCGGCGGCGGTTGTCGGTCAGATGCTCGGTTTGTCGCGGGATGAAATCATCGACGCCCTGTCGCTCGCGTGGGTCGACGGACAGAGCCTGCGCACCTACCGCCACAGTCCGAACACGGGCTCGCGCAAGAGCTGGGCTGCGGGAGACGCGACTGCCCGCGCGGTTCGCCTGGCACTGATGGTCGTCAAGGGCGAGATGAGCTACCCCTCGGTTCTGTCCGCAAAGACATGGGGCTTCTACGACGTTCTATTCAAGGGTCAGCCGTTCAAGTTCCAGCGTCCCTTCGGCAGCTACGTCATGGAGCACGTGCTGTTCAAGATCAGCTTTCCCGCGGAATTTCACGCCCAGACTGCGGTCGAATGCGCGATGGCGCTCCACCCCAAGGTGGTCGACAGGATCGCCGACATCAGCAAGATCACCGTTCGAACGCAGGAATCGGCGATTCGCATCATCGACAAGAAGGGCCCGCTTGACAATCCCGCCGATCGCGACCATTGCATCCAGTACATGGTGGCCGTGCCCTTGATCCACGGCCGACTCACTGCCGCCGACTATGAAGACGACATCGCCAATGATCCGCGCATCGATCGCCTGCGCGATAAGATGGTGTGCGTCGAGGACAAGCAATTCTCCAAGGATTATCTCGATCCCCACAAGCGCTCGATCGCCAACGCGATTACCATCGAGCTCAAGGACGGCAGCAAGCTGAAGGAAGTCGTGGTCGAGTACCCGATCGGCCATCGCCGCCGGCGCAAGGAAGGCATGCCAGTGCTGATCCAAAAATTCAGGACCAACCTCGCGCGGCGGTTTCCGTCCAGGCAGCAGCACGCGATTCTCCAGCGCGCGCTCGATTCCGTAGCGCTGGATGCGACTGCCGTGCACGAGTTCGTCGACCTGTTCGTGATTTGATCGTTATCAAACCTGCCGGAGCCTTATATGATCGATTGCCGAGTCTCGGCCCTTGTCGTCTCCATCGCCGGTTTATGCGCGGCGGGTGGCGCCGCTTTTGACAGCTTGGCGGCCGATCTTCCGGTGCTCAAGTCCGGTCTATGGGAAGTCGTACGCGCCAGCGCCCAGCAGGGCGACCAGAAGCATCTCACCACGATGTGCCTCGACGATTCGGTGCAGGCCGAGATGCGCGAGTTCAGCATGGGTGTGGCCAAGGAGATGTGCACGCAGAATGATCGGCACGTCGAGGGCAATCGAATGACTGTCAAGGCCACCTGCAAGCTCGGCCCGACGACCATGAAGACAGAGTCGGTGATGGTCTTCAACGGCAATACCGCATACCACACCGATTCCAGCGAGAGGTACGATCCGCCGTTCATGAACATGAGCGAGACCAAATCGACCATCGACGGCAAGTGGACCGGTCCCTGCAAGCCGGGCCAGCAGCCTGGCGACATCGTCACCGAAACGGGGCAGACGATCAATATGAAGGCAATGATGAAGAAGTAACGCGTAGTCGCGCGTATTTTCGAATACGCACGTCGATAGCATAGCGAGAGCCAAGCCGCCGGCCTGTCTGGCCGATGCGCGGCGCTAGCCAAGGTCAATGTCGAAAGGCACAACCATGAAGCACAACCTGTTCAATACCCTGCAGCAGTTTCGCACCGCGTCCGGCGTCACCGGCCAATACTATTCGCTGCCGGCGCTGGAGCAGGCGGGACTCGGGAAGATATCGCGCCTTCCGGTGTCGATACGCATCGTGCTGGAATCGGTGCTGCGCAACTGCGACGGCAAGAAAGTCACCGAGGAGCACATTCGCGAACTTAGCCGCTGGGCGCCGACCGCGTCGCGCACCGACGAAATACCGTTTGTCGTCGCCCGGGTCGTGCTTCAGGACTTTACCGGCGTGCCTCTGCTGTGCGATCTCGCCGCGATGCGCGGCGTCGCGCAGCGCATGGGCAAAAATCCCAAGCTGATCGAGCCGCTGGTCCCCGTCGATCTGGTCGTCGATCACTCGGTGCAGGTCGACCACTACGGCGCGAAAGACTCGCTCGATCTAAACATGAAGATCGAATTCCAGCGCAATGCGGAGCGCTACAAATTCATGAAGTGGGGCATGCAGGCGTTCGACACGTTCAAGGTCGTGCCCCCCGGGATAGGCATCGTGCACCAGGTCAATCTCGAATACCTCGCTCGCGGCGTGCATCAAAAGGACGGTATTTATTACCCGGACTCGCTCGTGGGCACGGATTCGCACACCACCATGATCAACGGCATCGGCGTGGTCGCGTGGGGTGTCGGAGGCATCGAAGCCGAAGCCGGCATGCTCGGCCAGCCGGTGTACTTCCTCACTCCCGATGTCGTGGGCGTCCATCTCAAGGGACGCTTGAGCGAAGGCGTCACTGCCACCGACCTGGTGCTCACGGTGACCGAGATGCTGCGCAAAGCCAAGGTCGTCGGCAAATTCGTCGAATACTTTGGCGAAGGTGCGGCGTCGCTCGCGGTGCCCGATCGCGCGACCATCGGCAACATGGCGCCCGAGTACGGTGCGACCATGGGCTTTTTCGCGGTCGATGACAAAACCATCGACTATCTGGTCAAGACCGGGCGCACGACGGCGGAAGTCGAGGCGGTCGAAGCGTACTTCCGCGCCCAGAAAATGTTCGGCACGCCCAAGGCCGGCAGCATCGACTATTCGCAGACGCTCGAGCTCGAGCTCGGCACCGTGGTGGCGAGCCTCGCGGGGCCGAAGCGGCCGCAGGACAGGATCGAACTGCCGAAGATGAAGGACTCGTTCAATTCGCTGTTCTCCAAGCCAGTTTCGGAAAACGGTTTCAATCAATCGGCCGCCAAGCTCTCGCGCCGCTATCCGACCAAGCTCACCGCGGCGCCGCGTCCGCCCGACGACAACGCACTGAAGCTCCCGGGTGACGGCGGCCAACCGCAAAACGTGGCGGAAATGGTCAACAACCGCCCGACGCAGGATCGGGTGACGCCGAGCGGCCCCAAGCCGCTCGACATCGGCAACGGTGACGTGCTCATTGCCGCCATCACCTCGTGCACCAATACCTCGAATCCAGGCGTGCTGCTCGCCGCCGGCCTGCTCGCGAAAAAGGCTGCCGCCAAGGGGCTCACCGTTCAGCGCCACATCAAGACCTCGCTCGCCCCCGGCTCTCGCGTGGTCACCGAATACCTCACGCGGGCTGGCTTGCTCCCGGAGCTCGAAAAGCTCAACTTTTATCTTGCCGGCTACGGCTGCACGACCTGCATCGGCAATTCCGGGCCGCTCGATCCGGCGATCGAGGAGACGATCACCCAGAACGACCTGGTCTGCGCAGCGGTGCTGTCGGGCAATCGCAACTTCGAGGCCCGCATCCATCCCAACATCAAGGCGAATTTCCTGGCGTCGCCGCCGCTGGTCGTGGCGTACGCCATCGCGGGGCGCGCCAACATCGATCTCTCCACCGAGCCGCTCGGAAGGGGGCGTGACGGCAAGGACGTCTACTTGCGCGACGTATGGCCGACCTCCGAGGAAATCGGCGCGGTGATGCAGTACGCGACCGATCCCGCGACCTACCGCAGGCTCTACGGCGACTTCACCAAGGAGAATCCGCTGTGGAACGCGATTCCGACCTCCACCGGTCAGGTCTATCCCTGGGATAAATCCACCTACATCGCCGAGCCCCCATTCTTCGCCGGGTTTTCGATGCAACCGTCGCCGATGCCTGCCGTTCGCGGCGCGCGCGCTCTCGGCATCTTCGGCGATTCGGTCACCACCGATCACATCAGTCCGGCCGGCTCGATCAAACCGACTTCGCCCGCGGGCATTTACCTGCTCGAGCACGACGTCGGCGTTCCGGACTTCAACAGCTACGGCAGCCGGCGCGGCAACCACGAAGTGATGATGCGCGGCACCTTCGCCAACGTGCGGATCAAGAATCTGATGTTGCCGGTCAAGGAAGGCGGGTCGCGCGTCGAGGGAGGATTCACCCTTCTGCATCCAGAAGGCAAACAGATGCCGATCTACGACGCTGCCATGACCTATATCGCGCGCGGCACGCCGACCATCGTGTTCGCCGGCGAGGAATACGGCACCGGCAGCTCGCGCGACTGGGCGGCCAAAGGCACGCAGCTCCTCGGCGTCAAGGCGGCGGTCGCGAAAAGCTTCGAGCGCATCCATCGCTCCAATCTGGTCGGCATGGGCGTGCTGCCGTGTCAATTCAAGGGCGCCGACAGCGTGACCTCGCTCGCGATCGACGGCACCGAGGAGTTCGACATCACCGGCCTCGAGGCGGGCATCAAGCCGCAGATGGATGTCACGCTGGTGATCCGGCGCAAGAATGGCACCTCGAAACAGGTTCCGGTGCTGTTGCGCATCGATACTCCGATCGAGGTGGATTACTACCACCACGGCGGGATTCTGCCCTTCGTATTGCGCCAGCTGCTCGCGGCGTGACGCTGGTCGAGCGCCCGGCGCGGCATGCCTCGCCGGGCGTACCGGTGGCGCACCCGTTTGCTCGTGCGCTGCCGTTGTTTCTGTTCGCGGGCTTGTGCCTGTCTTCGCTCGATACCACGGCGAAATACCTGGTCCGGGATCACTCGGTTTTCCTGGTCGTCTGGGCGCGATACGCCGGCCAGATGCTGGTGGTGACGCCCTTTGCCTGGCACCGCGCGGGACCTGGTTTCTGGCGCACGCGGCGGCTGACGCTGCAGCTCTTGCGCTCGTCGATGTTGTTGATCGCCACCTTCTGCTTTTTTGGCGCGCTGCGCTATCTGCCGCTGGCAGAGGCCTCGGCGATCACGTTTCTGGCGCCAATCTTCATCGTGCTGCTGTCGGGACCTTTGCTCGGCGAGCGGCCGACGCTGGGGCGATGGGTTGCATCGATCACCGGTTTCGCCGGCATCGTGATTCTGCTCCGCCCCGGCTCGTCGGTGTTTCATCCCGCGGCACTCTTGCTGCTCATCACCGCGCTCACCAACGCGCTCTATCAAGTCCTGACGCGCAAACTGGTCGATGAGAGCGCGCACACCACGCTTTTCTACAGCGCGCTGGTAGGCACGGTCGTGCTTTCGCTGGCGCTGCCCTGGGGCATCGGCGACAACGCCATGACGTGGCGCGGCGGCGCGCTGCTCTTGCTCCTTGGATTGTGCGCAGGCCTCGGCCATTGGGCGATGATCGGCGCCTATCTGCTGGCGCCCGCA
>VBDA01000005.1:0-2448 GCA_005883655.1 Betaproteobacteria bacterium
ATCAAAAGCATTCATGTCGACACAATCTTTGCACGCTCAATTTCTGTAGCTCGGATCGATGCGGTCGAGCTTTCTCAGCAGGGCTGGCCACTCCATGACGCCGTACGCTCTGCGCGTCTGTGGCTGATAGTTGCGCCAGGTCTCCTCGAGCACCGCTTCCGACACTGGGACGAGCTTGGCATTGCAGGCCATCGCCGCGAGCTGCGACCGGCATGACAACTCGAGGCGGTGCATCCAGTTGAATGCCTCGCCGATCGTGCGGCCGACGACGAGCGCGCCGTGATTGCGCAGGATCAGCGCTTCGCCGCCGCCCAGGTCGCGAACGAGGGACTCCTCCTCTTCGAGCTTCAATACGACACCGCAATAGTCATGGTAACCAATCTTCAAAAAGCGCATCGCAGTCTGCGTCATGGGCAGCAGCCCGCATTCAAGCGACGATACGGCCATCGTCGCCCACGTGTGCGCGTGGATCACGCAGGCCACTTCAGGCCGTGCCGCATGCACGGCGCTATGGACAACGTAGCCGGCCTTGTTCACGCCGTAGCCAAGGGGTCCGAAATCGGGCGAGCTGAGAATCTGCCCATCGTGGTCGACCTTGATCAGGCTCGACGCGGTAATCTCCTCGTACAACATCCCGTAGGCATTGATCAGAAACGCTCCGTCCTCACCCGGCACGCGCGCCGAAATGTGGTTGGCGATCATGTCGGACATGGCGTAGAGCTCGACGAGGCGATAACACGCCGCAAGATCGACGCGCGTCTTCCACTCCGCCTCGGAACATGCTCGGTCCATCACGCTAGCCGCGCGCCCATGAGTTTCGCTCCCCCTTGCATTTGCGGCCGTGAGGCCGTTTGGGCAAGGAATTTGTCAGTTGCTGCCCGCAGCCAGACTATATAACTACCCCGTCCGAAAAGCAGTGCCTCAACACCGTGCTCCGGCAAGGAAGACCGCCCCTTACTGCCCCTTGCTGCGCCCTGACCGGGCTGGAGCAAGCGAGGCGCCCTGAACGCCGGATTTGGCGCTTTATGGCCGAAACTGGCGCAAACGCGCTAAAATGCCACGTGTGTCCCATGTCTGAAGCAGGCGCGGCGCAGATGGCTGGCTGTTGCTTGGGGCGCAATAGCGGCATCAGAAACAAAAAGTTTTTTGCACACTTTAAACAGGAGACGAATAATGAGTAAATTGATGCTTACGTTAATGGCGGGCCTGTTCGCGATGTCGGTGAATGGCGTTGCCGTTGCGGCCGACGCGGCTAAGATGGACTCGAAGTCGATGCAAGCGAAGGCGGAAGGCGATTACAAAGCCGCCAAAGCCAAGATCAAAGGTGATTCCGAAGCCGCCGAAGCACAATGCAAAAAAATGAACGGCGATGCGAAGAAGGCCTGCAAGAAGGACGCGGAAGCCAAGGAGAAGGCCGCCAAAGCCGATGCCAAGGCCGCTTACGACAAAGCCAAGGCCGACGCCAAGGCGATGAAGAAAGCGTAGTTACCGCAGGCTGACAAAATAAGGGGCGCGTCGCGCTCCTTATTTTTTGGGCATTTCCTGGTCGCATTGTTTTGCGGCATTCGCCGTCGGCTTCTCGCTATTGCAGACTGCGGACCTTCTCGACGTCGGGGAAGCATCCGGTGTCTCGGGCGGCGATCTGGAACAAGAGAAACCGTGTCAACGTGTCCCGCGCCGGAGCTATTGATTTCAGCGTCGGCTTCGCGCCGCCAGTGTCAGGAGCCGGCTGCACATGGTGTGCGCGCGCATTGATTGGCCAACAAGCGATTGACGGTCATTCGGACTTCCGAGAGCAACGAGCGGAGCGCCCCATTGATCCGCAAGAGTTTCGGTCGCTTAACCTCAGGCATGTTCTGCTCGAGATCGGTGATAGCTTGATCCAGCTCCCAAAGCACAAATTGGGCTTGGCCTCGAAGCATTGCCCTGGTTTTTGATTCATCCGAGTACGACGAAGCCGCAACCGAACGCTTCAATAGTGTGTGCAAGAAATCAACCTGCACCCAGGTGCCTGTCAAATGATTGTACGTCCAATAAAGGTCAAAGCGTTCCTCGCCGGGAGCGGCCTCGATCAAAGAGACGAACTCTTTCTCAAGTCTATTGACAGCGCGTGCGTATCGTTTGAGCTCGTACAAATATGTGGCATCTCCGACGCGCTCGTTAGCGTGCGCCATCGGCAAGCAAGGCGCGGAAGCGAACAACAGCAATAGCAAGCTCAAGCGAAAGGCCATTTGGATTGCCGCGTATAAATGCAGGCCTTAACCATACGCCGCACGCCGCTCGCGAGCTACTGGCCAAGACGGTTCAGCGCGTCGCGCATGGGCGCACTGGAAATCCTGATCGCGCCATCGAACGGGCTGTTCAGTTCGAGCAGGAGAAAGATCGACCCGGAAACCGACAGCGCGCAGACCATCAATGCCGCGAGAACCGTTGCGTTGCGAGGCGCGA
>VBDA01000005.1:2454-3377 GCA_005883655.1 Betaproteobacteria bacterium
TGGCAACCCAGAAAACCAATACGGCAAGCAATACCGGCGGGATCGAACTACCGGCCTGGGCGATCAGCAGCCAGCGGGTCTGTGCGATTTCGTTGCTCAGCGATAGCGCCCGCGATTGGAGCCAGCGCTGCGCATCGGTGCGCGGCGACAGCTCGCGGATCTTGCCTTGAATCGCCTCGGATGCGGCGACCGCGTCGGCGCTCTCGAACCTGGACGGCTCGAAATCGCCTTCGGACCAGATCGACTCGATTCGGGCGCGGGTGGCAACGCGCAGAAGATCGCGAATCTCCTTGGCTTCGGCTCCGTAGTTCGCCATGGCGCGATCGAGCAGGACAATGTTTGCGGCAGTCTGCTGGATCTCGCTCCTCATGTTGTTGAAGGAATTGGTTGCGAATCCGATCAGCAGCCCGAGGATCAGGGCCGCCAGCGTCGCAACCATGCCCATGCCCAATTTCACGCTATCCTTCGAGTCATCGCTCAAATGATCTTTTGGCAGGATGTCGTGGAGGAACAACCCGACCAGAGTGGCCGTAACGACGCACGCGAACGCGATGGAGGATATGCCCAGTGGTGTCACGCTGTGCCCTTCCCGTCGAGGCCCTGACGCCTGGCCGGGACCCCGGAAAAGTGCCGGTCGACAGGCGACGTCACTGCGTGTACTCGCCCCGGCCTTTCGGGTACTGCGCCTCCCATTCGCGGCCATTCAACGAAGCAACCGTCAATTCCTCGATCGTTTCAGAATCGATACATCGTGCGTTCACGCTGATGCCATCCGGATGAGACCGCGGCACGTAGAACGATTTGATGCCGCACACGGAACAGAACAGGTGCTTGGCCGTGTGAGTATTGAAGCTGTAGGTCCTAAGCGTGTCGCTGCCGCTAAGCAGTTTAAATCGATCGGCCGGGACCACGAGGTGCAGGTA
>VBDA01000036.1 GCA_005883655.1 Betaproteobacteria bacterium
TAGAATTCCAAGTCTACCGGCAATCGCGATCCGCCCACCTTAACTCGCTCGCCACAGGATCCCGATCCGGGCCAGACCATGCCGCGCTCGATCACTTTCACGACGCTCCTGTTCATGCTTGTCATGGCGGGCATAGGCGTTCGTGACTCCGACGCCGCGCCGGTCCGCACCGCACACGTCGAGGCCGAGCTCGTCGCCGAACAAAGCGCGCTGATACCGGGCCGCCCGAACACCGTCGCATTGCGCCTGGTCATGGAGCGCGGATGGCACACTTACTGGCAGAACGCGGGCGATTCTGGGCTGCCCACTACCCTCGCCTGGAAACTCCCCGATGGATTGAAGGCGGGACCGATCCAGTGGCCCGCGCCGCGCGCGCTGGCGGTCGGTCCCTTGGTCAACTATGGCTACGAGGGCGAGGTCCTGCTGCTGAGCGACATCGCCACCGTTCCCGATTTCCTGAGCGGCAAGACCGTGACGCTGTCGGCGCGCGCGGATTGGCTGGTGTGCAAGGAAATCTGCATCCCGGAAGGCGCCGATCTGTCGCTCTCCTTGCCGGTGATCGCCGATGCAGCTCAGGTCCAGCGCGATGCGCGCTGGAGCGACGCGATCGCAAAAGCGCGGGCGAGCCTGCCGCGACCGGCTGACGGTTGGAGCGTGACAGCGACAGGACGTGGCTCGACGGTCGAGCTGCATCTGGTTGGCAAGGCGGTCCCTGCGCCCGGACGAGAGAGTCCGGGCGACATCGCCGGCTCACATTTCTTTCCGTACGTCGAAGGACAGATCGAGGCTTCCGGCGTGCAGTCGCTTACGCGTCAGGGAACCGACTGGAGCATGAGCTTGCCGGTGGCGAGCCAGCGCGTCGGAGAATTCACGCGCGTGGCTGGCGTGCTGGTCTTGGGCGATGCCAGCGCGCCGCGCGCGCTTGCCATCGATGTGCCATTGAGCGGGAGTGCTGTCGCAGGTTCCGCGGCACCGGCGCTTACCGCGCCGGCATTGAAGCTGACGCCGGCCGCGACGGGAGCGGACACTGCGTTTTCACTCGGTACGGCAATCTTTTTTGCGCTCGTTGGCGGCGTGCTTCTCAATCTGATGCCGTGCGTGTTCCCGGTGCTATCGCTCAAGATACTCGGCATCGCTACGCATCGCGAAAACAACGCAGCGATGCGTCACCACGGCCTCGCATTCGGCGCCGGTGTCTTGGTGTCGTTCTGGTTGCTTGCCGGTGTCCTCATCGCCTTCCGCGCCGCGGGCCAGCAGCTGGGCTGGGGATTCCAGCTGCAATCCCCGGCGACGATCGCTGCTCTCGCGGTGCTGTTCTTTGTGCTCGCGCTGAACCTGTCCGGCGTGTTCGAGGTTCGCCAGTTCGTGCCCTCGTCGCTGGCCACGTGGAACGCGAAAAACCCGCTGCTCAACGACGCGCTGTCCGGTGCGCTCGCGGTGGTGGTCGCGTCGCCCTGCTCGGCCCCGTTCATGGGTGCCGCGCTCGGGTATGCGCTTGCCGGACCGACGGCCTCGACCTGGATCGTGTTTACCGTGTTGGCGATCGGCATGGCGCTTCCCTATGTATTGCTCGCCTACTTCCCCGCCTGGCGCAAAAGACTCCCGAAGCCAGGCGCGTGGATGCTGCGGCTCAAGCATTTGCTCGCCTTTCCGCTGTATGCGACGGTGCTCTGGCTTGCCTGGGTGCTCGGCGCGCAACTGGACAACGATGCCGTGTTGCGGCTCGGTATCACGCTGCTGCTGATTGCGCTTGGACTCTGGGCGTGGCAAACGATGCGCACCGGCGGCGCTCGCGGCTGGGGCCTTGCTGCCGCGGCGAGCATTGCCGGCGCGCTGGCCGTGGGCGGGCCGATCGTGGCAACCTCGGCATTGGACGCCGAGTCGAATGTCGCCAAGCGCCCAGCGGCCGATGGTCCATGGAGCGAATATTCCGCCGCCCGCGTTGCGCAACTCGTCGCCGCGGGGCATCCCGTGTTCGTCGAGTTCACCGCCGCGTGGTGCGTCACCTGCCAGGTCAACAAGCGGCTGGTGCTGGATACCGAAGCGGTGCGGGATGCTTTCAGGCGTCAGAAGGTCGCGCTGCTGCGGGCCGACTGGACGCGTCGCGATCCGGCGATCGGTGCCGCGCTGACTGCGCTTGGCCGCAACGGCGTTCCGGTGTATGTTTTCTTCCGACCCGGCAAGGAACCGCTGCTCTTGCCGGAAGTCCTAACAAGGCAGGATATCCTCGATGCCGTCGACATGCCGCAATCTGCAACGAGCCGGCTCATCCCCTCGACCGGAGGCTGACATGAATATGAAACACCGCGTCTTGACCATCGTGAGCGCTGTCGCCGCTCTCGCCTTTGCGACCGCCGCGACTTCAGCGCTCGCCGCCACTGCCGGGCAGACCGCGCCGGACTTCACGCTCACCGACACCCACGGCAAGGCTGTGCGCCTGTCCGACTATCGGGGCAAATACGTGGTCCTAGAGTGGACCAACCCCGACTGCCCGTTCGTGCAGCGGCACTACAACACGCGGAATATGCCCGGCTTGCAGAAGGAATGGGGCACCCGCGACGTCACGTGGCTGTCTATCGACTCCTCGAGCCGCGATAGCAGCGAATTCAAGACCGGCGTCCAGCTCGACGCATGGATGAGCGCGCACGAAGGATCGCAGAAAGCAGTGCTCATCGACGCCGACAGCGCGACGGCGCGACTCTATGCCGCCAAGACGACTCCGCACATGTTCGTGATCAACCCCGAAGGACGCATTGTCTACGCGGGCGCCATCGACGATAGGCCCCGCGCGTCGGCGGACGAGACGCGCAACGCGAAGAACTACGTGCGCACGGCGCTGACCGCTGCCACCCGGGGTACCGCGGTCGACCCGGCGAATACCACGCCGTACGGATGTTCGATCAAGTACTGAACGCGTCCGTCTCCGCATCGTAAATAGCCCTATAGAGCCAGCCGGGTCATGCCGGCTGGCTTTTTTTTCTTCGTCCGGTATGCTGCGACGACGATCCAAAGGGCTGGAGAGAAATGGCGGATGCATCGTGCCACGAGCGGCGCCCGCCGCGCTACGCGCTTGCGGCATTGTTGCCGTGTCTGTCCTTGCTTTGCGGCTGCGGTCCACGCGCCGAACAGCCGCTGCAGGGTTACGTCGAAGGCGAATATGTTCGCGTCGCTGCGCCCTTTGCCGGCACGCTGCAAGAGCTCTCCGTCCAGCGCGGCGGCGAGGTGACCGCCGGCGCGCCGCTGTTCACCTTAGAGCGCGAGAATGAAATCGCCGGCCGGCGCCAGGCGGAGCAGCAACTGCAGGCGGCCAACGCGCGGCTCGCCAACCTCAAGACCGGTAAGCGACCGCCGGAAGTCGAGACGGTGGCCGAGCAGTTGCGCCAGGCGATGGCAGCACGTGAGTTGTCGGCGGCGAATTTCCGGCGTCAGGAATCGCTGTACAAGTCAGGTTTCATCAGCGGCGCTGCGCTCGATGATCTACGCATGCGGCTGAAGAATGACGACGCACGCGTTCAAGAGCTGCGGGCCGCGGTAGAGACGGCCAAAATGCCGGCGAGGCCGGACGAGATTCGCGCCGCGCAAGCGGACGCGGATGCGGCGCGGCAGGCGCTGGCGCAGGCGGATTGGCGGCTTGGGCAACGCGCCGTCACCGCGCCAGCGAATGGTCGAGTGAGCGATACGTATTTTGTCGTTGGCGACTGGGTGCCGGCGGGCGCGGTGGTGGCAAGCCTGCTGCCGCCGGCCAACATCAAGGTTCGATTTTTTGTCCCGGAGCCCAAGCTCGGCACCTTACGACCAGGGCAGGTGGTGCGATTCTCATGCGACGGATGCGGTGACGCCATGAGCGCGACCATCAGCTTTATCGCCGATCGCGCTGAGTTCACGCCGCCGGTCCTTTATTCGAAGGAAAACCGCGCCAAGCTGGTCTACCTGGTGGAAGCCAAGCCGGAAGCGGGCGCCGCCATCCGGCTCAATCCCGGCCAGCCGGTCGATGTCGTCTTGCCGAGTTGACGATGGAGGCGGCGCACTCCGACGTGGTCATCGACGTGCGAGGCTTGAACAAGCACTTCGGCGACAACCACGCGGTCAGGGATCTCGCGTTGACGGTGCGGCGAGGAGAAATCTTCGGTTTTCTCGGTCCCAACGGCAGCGGCAAGACGACGTCGATACGCATGCTCTGCGGATTGTTGACTCCTGACAGCGGAGAGGGAACGTGTCTCGGTTACGATATTCTGCGCGAGACCAAAGAGATCAAGCGTCACGTCGGCTACATGACGCAACGGTTTTCGTTCTGGGAGGATTTGACCCTGCGCGAGAACCTGAACTTCATCGCCCGCATGTACGGCATGACCGAGCGCCGGCGCCACGTCGACGAGACGCTCGCCCGCCTCAAGCTCACCGAACGCGGCAACCACCTTGCCGGCACGCTTTCGGGCGGCTGGAAGCAGCGCCTCGCGCTCGCCGCGTGCCTCTTGCACGCACCCGACTTGCTGTTGCTCGACGAGCCGACCGCCGGCGTCGATCCCAAGGCCCGCCGCGATTTCTGGGACGAGTTGCACGCGCTGGCGGCACACGGCATCACGGTCCTGGTCAGCACCCACTACATGGACGAAGCAGAACGCTGCCACAAGCTTGGCTATATCTTGAACGGCCGATTGCTGGCGCAGGGCACCGCGAGTGAGGTCATCGCCAGCCAGGCGCTGGTCACGTGGGCAGTCGAGGGTGAGGACCTGGCTGCGCTCGCGGCGACGCTGCGGGCGCTGCCCGCGGTCGAGCAGGTCGCGTCGTTCGGCAACGTGCTGCACGTCACGGGACCGAATCGCGAGCGGCTGAAGGCGGCGTTGGCACCCATGATGGATGAGCCGCGACGGCAGTGGCGCGAGGTCGAGCCGAGCCTCGAGGATGTGTTCATCCATCTGATGCGCGATGCCGACCTGAAGGAGGAGCTGACTCAATGAGCCAGTGGTTCTCGTTTTCACGCTGGCTTGGCATCGTCGGCAAGGAATTCATTCAGCTCAAGCGCGATCGGCTGACCTTCGGCATGATCGTCGGCATTCCGGTGGTGCAGTTGATCCTGTTCGGATTCGCGATCAACTCCGACCCCAAGCACTTGCCAACCGCGGCACTGATCGCCGACCGGGGAGAGTTTTCGCGCAGCATTCTCGCGGGTCTCAAGAACAGCAGTTATTTCGAGTACATCGGCGAGGCCGCGAACGAGCAGGAAAGTGATCGCATGCTGGCCACGGGCAAGGCGCAGTTCGTGGTGACGATTCCGGCGGATTTCTCGTTGCGGCTGGTGCGCGGTGAGCGTCCGGCGCTGCTTCTGGAAGCGGACGCCACCGACCCCTCCGCCACCGGCAACGCGATCGCCGCGGTCAATCAGCTCGCGCAAACGGTGCTGGCGCACGATCTTACCGGGCCGCTGGCTCCCCTTGCCGGGAGCGCAGGAGCGTTCGAGATCCGCGTCCACGCGCGCTACAACCCGGAAGCGATCACCCAGTACAACATCGTGCCCGGGCTGATGGGAGTCATCCTGACCATGACCATGGTGATGATGACTGGGCTGGCGATCACGCGTGAGCGAGAGCGCGGTACCATGGAGAACCTGCTAGCGACCCCGGCTACCGTGCTAGAGGTGATGACCGGCAAGATCGTTCCCTACGTGCTGATCGGCTTGATCCAGGTAACGCTGGTGCTGACGCTGGCGCGGCTCTTGTTCGGCGTGCCGATTCACGGCAGCCTCACGGTGCTCTACCTCGCGGTGCTGGTATTCATCGCCGCCAACCTGACCCTCGGGCTTACCTTCTCGTCGCTCGCGCGCAACCAGCTGCAAGCGATGCAGATGACGTTCTTCTTCTTCCTGCCCTCGATGCTGCTTTCGGGTTTCATGTTTCCATTTCGCGGCATGCCGAACTGGGCGCAGGACATCGGCGAGGCACTGCCGCTGACCCATTTTCTACGCGTGGTGCGCGGTGTCCTGCTCAAAGGCAACGGCTGGCCCGAGGTCATTCCGGAAACGTGGCCGATCGCGCTCTTCGGGCTGGTGGTGATCGCGATCGGTCTGCGGACGTTTCGCAGCACCTTGGACTGACTCGGGATAGTTTTTCGTGCCCGCTTACTTCGGAGCAAACTGAACCGACAGTCTTCCGAAGTCGCCAAACGCAACGACCAGTGGCGTGTTGAGAGGCACATCGACCATTCCGCAATACGACCCGGTGGTGACCACCTGTCCCGCGGTCAATCCGGCGCCGCGCGAGGCGAGATGGTTCGCGAGCCAAACGAGCGGCCGCAGCGGATGGCCGTCGGGATGCTCGCCGTCGCGCACGAGCAGCTGGCGCTTCGGCGTGGCGATGGTGATACGGAATGCTGCCAGCGGCAGCTCCAATCCTTCGACCACCACCGGACCGACAAAGAGACCCTGGTTGGCGATGCTGTCGGCAAGGAATTCGGGATAGCTCACCGCCGCGGGGTCGGCGTACCGGGGTCCGATGAGCTCGAGCACGGCACGTGTTTCGCGTATTCCCGCACACACCTCCGCCTCGCTGTAAGGCGTCGCACGCGCCGGAAGATCGCGGCCGATGACAAAGGCGATCTCCGGTTCGATTCGAGCGTTTCCCTCGATCGGCAGAATCGTACAGGGCGAATTCGACGTGATGGTGGAGACGAAAATGGGTGCCGCGGCGATCTCGCGCGCGGCGCTTGGCACCGAGCATTTCCAGCCACCTATCGCCGCGCCCAGGAGCTCGCGCACGCGCTCTTGAATTGCCAACGCATCCGCGACATCGGCCGGACGGCAGGCCTCGGGCAGGCGCTCGCCGGCGTGACTCGAAGCGCGGGCGGCGACGAGATGGCGGGCAGCGGCATCGCGCATTTCAGCAGTGAAGTTGGACATCACGGATCCTCATTGGCCGCTCCTGGATTTACTGCTAAAGGATGTACTGCTACAGGATGTACTGCGACAGGTTCTCGTCCTTGACGATGCCGGCCAGACGCTCGTCGACGTACGCGGCGTCGATGGATATGGTCGCGCCCTGGAGCTTTGTCGCGTCAAAGGACACGTCATCGAGCAGCCGCTCCATGACCGTATAAAGTCTTCGCGCGCCGATATTCTCCTGTCGCTCGTTGACGGCGAACGCGATTTCAGCCAGGCGTCGCACACCCTCGGGCTGAAAATCGATATCGATGCGCTCGGTTGCGAGCAGGGCCTGGTACTGCCGCGTGAGGCAGGCGTCCGTCGCGGTAAGGATTTGCTCGAAGTCGGCAACCGAGAGCGAGCCCAGTTCGACCCGTATCGGGAAGCGTCCCTGCAATTCGGGAATCAGATCCGACGGCTTGGCGAAATGAAACGCGCCGCTGGCGATGAACAGAATGTGATCGGTCTTGATCATGCCGTATTTGGTTGCCACCGACGTGCCCTCGACCAGAGGCAGCAAATCCCGTTGCACGCCCTGGCGCGAGACATCGGCCCCATGGGTGTCCTGCCGGCTGGCAATCTTGTCGATCTCGTCTAAGAATACGATGCCGTTCTGTTCGACGTTGGCCAGCGCCTTTGCCTTGAGGTCGTCGTCGCTGATCAGCTTGGCGGCTTCCTCGTCGATCAGCGCCTTGAGCGCGTCTACTACCTTGAGTTTCTTGATCGTGCGCCGGCCACCCGACATCTGCTGAAACATGCCCTGGATCTGGCTGGTCAAGTCTTCCATGCCGGGCGGCGCAAGAATCTCCATTTGCGCCGGGAGCACCGTGACCTCGACATCGATTTCCTTGTCATCGAGCTTCCCCTCGCGCAGCATCTTGCGGAATTTCTGGCGCGTCGCCGAGTCGGTCGGCTGCATATCGTGAAAGTTGACTTCCCGCGCCGGTGGCAGGAGCGCGTCGAGCACGCGCTCCTCCGCGGCCTCCGCGGCGCGGTCGCGAACCTTGCGCGTCTCGGCTTCGCGGGTCTGCTTGATCGCGGTTTCGGCGAGGTCGCGAATGATGGTATCGACGTCGCGGCCGACGTAGCCGACTTCGGTGAACTTGGTCGCTTCGACCTTGATGAACGGAGCGTCGGCAAGCTTCGCCAGGCGGCGGGCGATCTCGGTCTTGCCGACGCCGGTCGGGCCGATCATCAGAATGTTTTTCGGCGTGATCTCCTGGCGCAGCGGTTCGGCGACCTGTTGCCGCCGCCAGCGGTTCCTGAGCGCAATGGCGACCGCGCGCTTCGCGGCGTGCTGTCCGACAATGTGCTTGTCGAGCTCGTGGACGATCTCGGAAGGCGTCATGAAAGACATTGGATGGTGGCCTATCGAGGTAAAACGGCCATCCCAATAAGGACGGCCGTTGCATTTTACAGCGTGCGTGCGGCGGATTCAGTGGGAGAGTGTCACGCTTCTCGCCGGAACGGCGATTTTGTTGCCCGGATCCGCATCTCCTAGATCGGTTACTGCGATACGCATGCGAAGCTTGCGGCGATGTTTGGCTCCCCAGACCCTACATACTTCGGCCAAGTCGGGTACTCACAGAGAGGACGAGTACGTCCTTTGGTGGCCGCATTCGTATCAGAAACGATCTGGGCCGGGGGAGCAATCCCTCGCTCCACCCAGTCTTCAAGCGCTTTAATGGAATCCCATGCGGTTGCAAAGGCCCCGAACACATGCCCTTGCCCAGGGATTTCATAGAAGCGCGCGAAGCTCTTTACCTTTTCCAGCCCCATAGTAACTATAAGCCGGTTCCAATAATCTTCGGTCGAGCGGGTACTCACCAACGCATCGCCCGTGCCATGTGCGATAAGAAGTTTACCGCCTTTGCTTTGGAGCGCAGAAAAATCGGTGTTGAAGATATTCTGGATCCTCGTGAGAAACGTGATTCGTTGCAGGTAGATACCGGGATTCTGAGGGTCCAGCGTTAGCGCGTTGTAGCCGGGATCGCGGGTCACGAAGAATCTCACCCACTGTTCCCAGAATGCAGCCCAAAACGGCTGAGTCAGGATCGACGGGTTAGTGGGCGAGTTGAGCGGTGGGGTGGTGCCCAAATTGAGCAGACCCCGAGTGTCGGCACCCGCAAACACATTGAAGCCGGGATACTGCGTCTCGCCACTGGCCAGCGCATAGCCGAATGTGATCGGCGTGTTGTAGGCATTGAAGGCGGCGAGCTGCGGATCCGACAGGCAGGTATCGCCGGTGTCCGCCCCCGCCGGACACCGGAGTGTCACGGGGTCGAACTTGCAAGCTGCCACGTTGCTGATGAGACCGTCCTTGACTCCATCCAAACCGTCGCACGCAGCGATGGTCGCGTCGTACAGCAATTTCTTCTTATTTTCGTTCGGGTAAGCGCCGGGTGCGGCGAATGCTCTGGATAGCCTGCCGAACTGAAGGTCCAATGTCGCGGCGTTCCACGCCGGATAAAGAGCGACGGCGCCATCCCAATCCTGAGGCCAGCGTTGGGTCACCGCAAGCGCCTCTCGTCCACCTGTCGAATGGCCGACAAAATAACGTCTGGTGGGATTCTGACCGTACCGCTTAATCGCAACGAACGTAGCGGCATCTCGCGTTTTCTTGAGCGCTTCGACTGCGAAGTTGTTGAGAGCTTCGTCGTTTAGCGCGAACGATCCGTCGCGGACGCCTCCAGCATTGGCTTGATGGCCGCCGTCGCCTGCGAATGTCGCGTAGCCTTGCCCGAGCGGCACCGGCTTATCGACCGGCCCCAGAAATACATTGCCGGTTGCGGCAGGTATGGAACCGTCGTAACCGCCTCCCCCGAACATCATGGTTTTTGTGTTCCAGTTCGTGGGCAGATTGAGCTGGAACCTGATGTCGAATGCTGAGGGATCGATCGGACGAATTATTCCCAAAACCTTGCAATACTCGCCGACGACGGTCGGAGCGCTTCCCGAGGGCCCGACGAGTTCGGTTGCCGTCACGAGGCCGCCGCTTGTTGGAAGGCCGATGGTTGCGGCCGGTATGTTGGCGCCGCTGAGCTCGGCGCACGATGACTGCGCGTTAGGTATGGTCGGACGAGAGGAATTGTCGACCCCAATGCAAGCTGCGATGAACGCAACGAGAAAAACGCTCAGGAAGATACGAAGCGAACTTGGCAAAGAGGTCATGGGACTTACTCCTGCTGGGTCGACGAACGGTGCGCGATCGAGACTCTGCGATGAGCGGGGACCTGGAAGCGCCACAACGATAGCGAAATTCGAGCGGTTGGTATAGCGAATCGAGGAAGTCCTATGCAAACGACGACGGCTCGCTCAGTCCGTACGTATGGGCGAAGTTTGGCAAGGCGTGGGCGTTCGCTTATCATGCGATGCATCGACAGCCGGCGTTGTCGCAATATCGTCCGCGGTCATCTTCCAGGAGGCTTCATGCAGCGTCTGATGCTTGTCTCGGCGGTCGGTGCGCTCGCCGTTTGCTCCGCGCTGCCGGTGCACGCTCAGTCCGCCGCCGCACGGCTGGAACCGACCAAGGGCAACGCCACGGCCGGCAACATCACGTTCACCCAAAAGGGCGACAAGGTTGCCATCGAGGCGAAGGTTTCCGGATTGACCCCGGGAGGGCACGGCTTTCATATCCACGAAAAAGGCGATTGCAGCTCGGGAGACGGGATGAGCGCAGGCGGCCACTTCAATCCGACGGGCAAGCCGCACGGTAATCCAAGGGTTCCGGACCATCACACCGGCGACATGCCGATGCTCGTCGCCGATGCTTCGGGCAATGCGTCACTGTCGCTGGAGCTCGGGGCGATGACGGTCGGCAGCGGCGTTACGGATATCGTCGGCAAGGCGGTCATCGTGCACAAGGATCCGGACGACTACACGACGCAGCCGACCGGCAACTCCGGCGGGCGCGTCGCGTGCGGCTTGATCGCCAGGAACTGATGCGATTTTCCGTCGCGGCCGCCTGCCGCGCATTGGCGGGTCTGTGGTGGCTTGGTTGCGTGACCGTGCTCGCAAGCTGCAGCACGACGAGCGGACCGACTTGGACCTTTGCCGACATCATGCCCAAGAGCGGTCCTGGCGCGGTCGCCAGGCTATCGCCGAAGAACAGCAGCTCGGTCCGCGGCACCCTGACGTTCGTGCAGCGCGGCGACAAGGTCGTAGTCGCCGCCGTCATACACGACCTCACGCCCGGGCCCCATAGCATGTA
>VBDA01000006.1 GCA_005883655.1 Betaproteobacteria bacterium
CATGGCTGCAGCTTTGTTTCTCATGTATGCCGAAACGTGGGCTATCGAGCAGGCTCCCATCTGGTCCAGCGCATGCGTGCTAAGGCCTGCGACTGCCGCCAACTACGATGCGAACAGCGACACAAGCAGTCCTTTTCGCGACACGGCGGGGCCCGTCGCCGTCCTGCATTGATCTTATCCGCGGCATCGACAAAGGAAGCAGCATGAACAACGATACTCAGTCTCCCGAAGCGCCCGCGACGAAGCTGCCGGGGAGCGCGCGCAAGCGCTGGCTGTTGCTCGTCGCCGGATCGTTTGCGCTGATTGCCGTCGCCTACGGTGTCTATTGGACGCTGGCCTTGCGCTACGTTCAGTCGACCGACGACGCGTATGTAAGCGGCAACGTGGTCCAGATCACACCCCAGATTTCAGGCACCGTGATCGCCATCGGCGCGGACGACACGCAATTCGTCAAGGCCGGACAAACGCTGGTGCAGCTCGATCAGGCGGATGCCAAAATCGGGCTTGACCAGGCCGATGCGCAACTCGCCAAGTCGGTGCGCGAGGTGCGCAACCTGTTTGCGACGACTGCGCAACTGCAGGCGACCGTATCCATGCGCCAATCGGACCTCGTCAAGGCCAACGACGATCTGGCGCGGCGCGACCGGCTTGCGAGCTCCGGCGCGATCTCGGCCGAAGAGCAGCATCATGCGCGTGATGCAGTCGCCAGCGCTCAGTCCGCGTTGCTCGCCGCGCAGCAGCAGCTCGAAGCGAGCCGTGTCCGGGTCGACCGGACAAGGGTCGACAACCATCCTGACGTGTTGAACGCCGCCGCCCACGTGCGCGACGCTTATCTGACCTATGCGCGCACCGCGTTGCCGGCGCCGGTATCGGGATTTGTAGCCAAGCGCGCCGTCCAGCTTGGGCAGCGAGTGAGCCCCGGATCCCCGCTGATGGCCATCGTGCCGCTCGACCAAGTGTGGGTCGATGCCAATTTCAAGGAGCCGCAGCTCACCGACATGCGCGGTGGCCAACCGGTCACGCTCAAAGCCGATATCTATGGTCGAAGCGTGAAGTACCACGGCAAGGTGGTCGGCTTTGGCGCCGGAGAACCGGATCGGCTTTCGCCCTGCTTCCCGCTCAGAACGCGACCGGCAACTGGATCAAGATCGTGCAGCGGGTGCCGGTGCGCATTGCGCTCGATCCTCAGGAGCTCGCCGCCCATCCGCTGCAGGTAGGGCTTTCGATGCAGGTCGACGTGGACACCCACGAGCGCACCGGCGATCGCTTGCCGCAACTCACGCAAAGCACGCCAGCGTATGCGACATCGGTATTTCACTCCCTCGATGAGATCGCTGACGGACGCGTGAAGGCCATCATCGCCGCCAATGAGGCTGGGCCTCAGCTTACCCGCGCGCAGAGCGACCAGGCTGCGATCAGGCGCGCGGAGCTCGTCGCCGAGCACCAGAAAAGCACTGGTCAAAACCACGCCAAGATGCTCTGAGGCAGCGGAACAGAATTCATCATGGCGACCACGACGGCGCCCGACGCGCCGACAACGCAAGTCGCGGCAAACGCAGCAGCTGCTCCGCTCACCGGCGGCGCGCTCGTGCTGGGGACCATCGTGCTGTCGCTCGCCACGTTCATGAACGTGCTCGACACGTCGATCGCCAACGTATCGATCCCGGCGATTGCTGGCGACCTCGGCGTGTCGCCCGACCAGGGCACCTGGGTCATCACCTCGTTTGCCGTCGCCAACGCCATTTCGCTGCCGCTCACCGGTTGGCTGACGCAACGTTACGGGCAGGTGCGTCTATTTACGGCGTCGGTGTTGCTGTTCGTATTGGCGTCGCTGTTGTGCGCGGTCGCGCCTTCGATCGAGCTGCTGATTCTGTTTCGCGTCATCCAGGGCGCGGTGGCGGGGCCGATGATCCCCTGTCGCAGTCGCTGTTGCTGTCGAGCTATCCCAAGAAGAATGCCGGCACCGCGCTGGCGATGTGGGCCATAACCACGCTGGTGGCGCCGGTGGTCGGGCCGCTACTCGGCGGCTGGATCACCGACAACATTTCCTGGCCGTGGATCTTCTATATCAACGTGCCCGTAGGCATTGCCGCCGCTGCCGTGACCTGGGTGATCTATCGCAGGCGGGAAACCGCTACCGTCCGGCTGCCGATCGACACCATCGGCCTCGCGCTGCTCGTCGTCTGGGTCGGCGCGCTGCAGATCATGCTCGACAAGGGCAAGGATCTCGACTGGTTCCATTCCGGCCAGATTGTCGCGCTCGCGATCGTGGCCGTGGTCGGCTTTTCGTTCTTCCTGGTGTGGGAGCTCACCGATCGACATCCCGTGGTCGACTTGCGACTGTTCGCGCGTCGAAACTTCTGGACCAGCAGCCTGGCGATGTCGCTCGCCTACGGATTGTTTTTCGGCAACGTGGTGTTGCTGCCCTTATGGTTGCAGCAATACATGGGCTACACCGCAACGCAGGCCGGCATGGTGCTGGCGCCGGTCGGAGTGCTGGCGATCCTGCTTACGCCTTTTGTCGGCAAGACCGTCAACAAGGTCGACCCCCGGGTGTTTGTCACCGTTGCGTTCACCATTTTCGCTGTCGTGTTGCTGATGCGCTCGAACTTCAACACCGACGCCGATTTCGGCACGCTCCTTATTCCCACGTTCGTGCAAGGCGCGGCGATGGCTGTGTTTTTCATTCCGCTGATCACGCTTGCTCTTTCCGGGTTGACGCCCGACCGGATCCCCGCCGCTTCGGGACTGTTCAATTTCACGCGGATCACCGCCGGCTCGTTCGGCACGTCGATTACGACCACCCTGTGGGAACGCCGCGCGAGCCTGCACCACGCGCAACTCGGCGATCACATCACCAATGTCGACCCTTCGACCGTGCAGGCGCTCGCGGGCATGCAGGCAGGCGGGATGAGTCCGCAGCAAAGCTACGCTGCGCTGGATCGCATGCTCGATCAGCAGGCATTCATGCTTTCCGCCAACGATATCTTCTATGTCTCGGCGCTGGTCTTCGTACTGCTGATCGCGGTGGTGTGGCTGGCGCGGCCGACGAAGGATGGGCACGCGCAATCGGCGACCGCGGCCGCGCATTAGACGCTCGGACCTCACGGCCGACTAGTGCTAGGCGGGAATCTCGCCGAGCACGGTGCACCGGCGCACCACGCGCCCCTGCGTCGCCGGATCGTAAGGCGTTGCGCGGTGCATGACGCAGCGGTTGTCCCAGACGATCAGCTCCTTGGGCGTCCATCGGTGCTCGTACGTCAGGTCGGGATGGACCGCAAGGGCGTTCAATTCCTCGATGAGCGCACGGCCTTCCGCGTACGGCATGCCGACGATGGACTCCGCGTGGTCTCCCAGATAAAGACACTTGCGGCCGGTTTCGGGATGCGTTCGCACCACGGGGTGGTCGACCGGCGGCGTTTCGCGCCGCTGCGCTTCGCTCATCGGATCTTCGCCGTGGCGCCGCGTACGGGAAAAGTCCAGGTTGTGCATCGCGCGCAAGTTCGCGATGCGCGATTTCCACGCGGGATCTAGGCCCTCATATGCGCCGTACATGTCGCAGAAGTGCGTCTCCCCGCCGATGTTCGGAACGACTTCGCCGTAGATGATCGTCGCCTGTCCGGTGACGCGACGCCATGAGCCATCGGTGTGCCAATAGAGCGTTCCCTTGTCCGGATGCCTGCCATTCGGGCGCCCCTGATCGTCGAGGTTGGAGAGCCGGTACAGCTCCGGAAAGCCATCGGCGTGATACTGGTTCATCACGTGTATCTGCACTTCGCCGAATCGCCGGGCGAACTCCACTTGCCGGCCGGGCGGGAGATCCTGCGGCCGGAACAGCAACACCTGATAGCGCAGATAGGCCTGATAGATCGCGTGGAAAACTTCGTCGCTGATGTCGTCCGCCAGCTTGACGCCCGAGACCTCCGCGCCGAGATGCGCGGTCAGCGGACGCACGGAGATGGGTAAACGAAGGTCTGCAGTCGAGCTCATGGTTGGGCGTGCCTCATTGGCAACTACCTTGCAGGTGTCATCACGGCGGACAGATATAACCCGAGCCGCTGGGACTCTTGAAGCAACCGACCGATTCGGGGAGGAGTTGTTTGGGCAACCACAGCACCACCTTCGGAAACATGACGGTAAAGGCGATGGTCAGGAAGAACACGATGTAGAGAGGCAGCGAGCGAACCACCGCCTTGCCGAAGCTTACACCGACGTATTTCGAAGCCACCAGCAGCGACAGGCCGTAAGGCGGCGTGATCAGGCCGAACACCAGCGTGGTAATGATCACAACGCCCATGTGCAGGGAGTTGATGTTGCCGACCTCGGCCAGCTTGCGGATGATCGGCATGAAAATGATGATCGCTGGGACGGCGTCGATGAAATCGCCGACGATCACGAATAGCGCCACC
>VBDA01000007.1 GCA_005883655.1 Betaproteobacteria bacterium
AGGAGGGGTCTCCCGACCCCTCCTCCACGTCGTCCGACGGTTTGTTTAAGGCACGAACAGGTCTGCGCAATTGCCCAGGTGTGAAGCGCCAGGGCTCTGCGAGATCGCGCCGCCCTTGGGTACGCACTGGCTGGGAGGCAGCGGCGAGTTGGACTCCACGTGGTCCACGAGCAGGTCGAACGCCTTTTGCGCGTGCGGCTGGATCACCACCAATTGCGGAAACGGAACGACGTAAGCCTCGATGTGATTTCCGTTTTGCACTTCGTACAGCCGGTATTGCGCGCTGCGCTGGTCGTTGTTGCCCTTGCGCGAGGCATTCACCGCCGCCTCGTACGCGCGCGCCTGATGCTTGATCACCAGCAGCGCGTCCATCGTTCCCGCAACGGTTATGAGGGGCTTCTTGATTTTCCCGGTAGTCTCGACTGCGGCAAGGCTTTCGAACACGCCTGGCAGGTGCATCCGCGCGAGGTAGTTGTAGTTGCCGAGCCCCGCCGTGTAGGTCGGATAGGTCGGATCAAAGCGCTCCTGCCATTGGCACGCGGTCACCTCCCAGAACTGTGCGTTGTAACGGCCCCAGAGCGAATCCGCCGGGGAGACAGCGCGGTTCACGATGTCCGGGGGATATCCCGCCGCTAGAATATTTTGCGCCGCCTGGCTACTGGAATTGAAACCCGATGCTGCATAGTCCGGGAAATTCTTGATCGCGGGCGGCAGGTCGATCAGGATGTTCGGCCCGCTGGGATCGATGAAGGTCCCTTCCCAATCGACGCCACCGTCGAAAAGATCCGGCGCCTCTTCCATTGCCCGCCGCACTTGATAGCCGCCGTTCGACGTGCCCACGGCATAGGTTCGCTGCGGAAAATGGTTGTAACTCACCTTCGCCGCCTGCTGCGCGAGCGTCGCAGTGAGCAGCATGTACTGCGTCCACTGCGTGAATGGCTTCGCGGGATCGTTGTCGTAGAAGTGAACCCAGGTAGTCGAAGTCGGATTCAGCCGGCATGCCAACGGATCGTTGCTTGGTTGCGGCACAGAGCCCAGCGCGGCGATATACAGATTCAGTACGCCCTTGTGTTGGGAAGCGTAGGCGTATCCCTTGGGGAGAACGTAGTCGCTCCAGGCCCAGTGCGCCGGCTACGACGAGCTTTCCATTCCAGACATCGGGAAAGCGAAGCAGGAATCGCGCTTCCTTGGTGGCATCACCCGCGAACCAACCTTCCACCTGGATGCCTGGCACAGGAAGGCTCGGCGATATGGGCGTCGGGCCATTGGAAATCACACCCCGGTCGGTGACGGGGGTGATTCCGCCCGAGCCGCCCAACAACCCGGGGAGCGGGGTGCCGTCCGCAAATGTGAGGATAAAATTGTTGGCAGGCGTGGTCAGCGCGTTATTGGTTCTCAGGTCATTGCTGTGAAAGCAAACGACGCCTACGGCTTTTCCCGTCAGGAATTGTTCGATGGCCGGGCAGCCAGGAGCAGCCGATCCCGCCGTGGACCACAATAGCGAAGCCAGCATGACACCCGCGTACTTTGCGAATCTTTCGATCATTCGTTTCTCCTCTGAAGTTAAATCAGTCTGATGCAACCGTGCTTTTCAGGTATCCATCAAATATGAGGGTCATACCAGATTCAACTGGTCGATACCCTCCATTCAATGCTGCGAATATTGCGTTGGTGTCGCGGCCTCCGATTCCGTTCAAACCTGACAACGATGGTTCGGCTCGCGGGGTCGAACATTAACACGATAATGATCGCATCTTAATGACCGCGAATGGCGCCGGTGTTGAACACAACAACATCTAGCGCGTGGGCCAAAAAAGCGACCACCGGCGCTATCGTAAAGCGCCGCGGCTCGCTACCACGACTGAGCCGGGTTGACTTGACCTGTACAATCGCCGGCTTGCATTCTTCACGGGAATGTAAAAGGAGGAATTGATGATCAAGATTGTGGGTCTGCTTCTCGTCGCTGCGATTGCCACCTATGGCCTTCACGCCTTCGCTCAGATGCGAGCGGATGTCCGCCCGGCAATGGCGCCAATCGGCAGTTCGTCGTCCAACGGAGTTTCGTTTGCCTGGTTTTACGACAGCACCGAGCGAACGGTTGTTGTTTGCCGTATCGGTCAAGCACCCGGGGACTCTGTCGATTGCAAGGCTAAGACGACACTACAGTAGTGTCGTCCATGCGGACCCGCACGGAATCCGGCGTGGTGACTCCGGGTTACGCGGGGAGAGCGTGGGCCCGGAGTTCTTTCATCATCAGCTCGACGTCGCCGTGGGGCATCGGATGCGCGAGCAGAAACCCCTGACCCTTGGCGCAATCGAGCCCGATCAGCGTGTCGAGCTGCGCTTCGGTCTCGATGCCCTCGGCAATCACTCGTTTGCCCAGCGCCGCGCCCATCGCGACGATCGCCCGGACCACTTCCTCTCCGTTGCCACCACCGCCCATACGACGTAAGAAGGAGCGATCAACCTTGATCTCTCCGATCGGGAGCTCCTGCAGCGCGCTTAAGGACGAATAGCCGGTGCCGAAGTCGTCGATGCTGATTTGCACCCCGGCGTCGCGCAGGGAAAGAAGGTTCGGCAGCGCACCGGTGAGTTTCTCGATCAATACGCTCTCGGTGACCTCCAGCGTGACATCTGCCGCACAGATGCCCGAGTTTGCGATCACACGCTGCGCGTGGTCGGCGAAGCCGGGCTGGGTAAGCTGCATACCCGATACATTCACATTCAGCGTAATGTCGGCGAATCCCGGTACCGTCTGCTGCCAGACGCGCAACTGCCGGCATGCCTTGTTCATTACCCAGTTGCCGAGCGGTACGATCAATCCAGTCTCTTCGGCCACGCGGATAAACAAGTCGGGCGCGATCGCCCCACGCGCTGGGTGTGACCAGCGGCACAGTGCCTCCATGCCCGTAACGCGACGCGTCCGTAGATCGAGAATCGGCTGATAGGCGACGTCGAGTTGCTCTTCATCCAGTGCGCGGCGCAATTCGCCCTCCAGCCACATCTGCGATGAGACCTCGGCGTGCATTGCGCTGTCGAACAACACATACCGAGCCTTGCCTCGTGCCTTGGCTCGATACATGGCAATGTCGGCGTCGCGCATCACGTCGTCGGGGGAATCGTAGCTGAATGCGCACGTCGTAATGCCGATGCTCACGCTCGTCGTAACCTCGGCCGTGCCGAGCCGGATTGGCAGGCGAAGCGCGCGCTGCAGTCGCTCAGCGAGGTCGATTACGTCTTGATCCGAGTGCAGGTTCTCCACAAGAATCGCGAACTCGTCGCCACCCAGGCGCGCGACCACATCCGGGGCGCGTAGCAATGATTGAATGCGCCGGGCCAGGGTGATGAGCAGCTCGTCCCCCGCCCCGTGGCCGAGGCTATCGTTGATCACCTTGAAGCGGTCGAAGTCGAGAAAAAGCACCGCGAAGCGGTGTTGCGGCTGTTGCTTGCGGGTCGCAATCGCGCGGGCTAGCTGTTCGAGGAAATGGCTGCGGTTGGGGATGTTGGTCAGATCGTCATGACGGGCGATGTGCAGCAGCCGGGATTCCGCGCTTCGCCTCGCGGTGACGTCCTGCACCTGGATAATTAGACATCTCGCCTCGGCTTCACCGGTGTTGAAGAATGAGCCGTCGAGCAAGACCCAGACGGCGAGCCCCTGAGAGTGTCGGCAGCGCAGCTCGACGGTGAACCCTGTACCCCCGCCGTTAAGTAGCATAGCGAGCTTCGCGCGCAGCACATTGACGTCCTCGGGATGGACGATCTCCGTGAGCTCGGTTCCAAGGAGTTCGACCTCCGACTTTTCCAGCAAGCCGCATAGTGCCTGATTCGCCTGGAGGATGCGGCGATCGGTCGACACCAGCACCATGCCGATCGCCGCATGCGTGAACGCGCTATGGAACCGGCTTTCGCTGTTGTGCAATTCGGCGAAGTGCCGCGCCGTGTCTCGGGCTTCGCGCTCTGACGCGGCGATTCCCTCCCGCTGCGCGCGCTCGGTCGCGGCGATCTTCTGGAAGTAGAAGTGGAGCGTCGACAGAAACATCCCGATGATTGGCGCCGCGGCGAGCAGTACCCCAGCGCCGAACCGGGCGAAAGTGACAAACAGGAGGCAGGCGATCGAAGCACTCGCCGCGTATACCAGACCAAGCCAAACGTGACTCCGAAGCAGCTGCAGGGGCTGTACTCGTTCCCCCCGCTTCAGTGTGATCAATGAGGCCATCAGCAGTGCGCTGCAGGCGCAATAGGCAAAAGCAAGGACCAACAGCATGCCGAATAAGATTCCGAGACCCGGGTCCCCGCCGCTTCGCATCGCATGCAGGGCGAAGGTGAATGCGGTTCCGCATCCGTACATGGCCAGCGCCGCCATCGCTGGGCTGCCCAAGCGGCTGGTCCACCGGTCGGACGTGCGCCATGAGCCGACTGCGGCCTCGGCGGCGGCCGCGAGCGCGGCTGCTGCGGGTCCATAGAGGAGCAGAAGGAGGAAGACGAAAATTTCCGCGCCCGCGATCGACGTCTTGGCGCCGGGAATGCGGACTGGGAAAGCACCGGTCATGGCCGCGAACGTCGCACCCAGGACGATTTGTAGGATCGCCCCCCGTTCGAGGCCGGCAATGGTCGACAGCGCAATACCCAGCGCGACCAGACCCAGCACCGCGGTCGTCCACCAATAGGCTTTCGCCTCGGGACTGTAGTCGTGCATCTGCAAAAGC
>VBDA01000008.1 GCA_005883655.1 Betaproteobacteria bacterium
CCTTCGCTCCGCCCTGGAACAGCCCATCGAGCAGCTCGGCGTAATAGGGGCCGAACAATACTCGCGGAGTGGATGCCAGCGTTTCGGAAGCAAGGCTCTTCTCATCGATGGCAACGACCACGACCTTCGACGGCGTCGGTGGTGGTCGAAACGGCGTGATGGCGATCGCAAGATCGTACAAAAAGCCGTCGACGAGCTCGACGCGCCCCCCCGTGACGGCCACCAACATCGCCGCCGCGAGGAGCGCCGCGAGAATGACGATCTCTCGATAGCGGCGGCGGAGATTCAATCCCGGTCTTTCGTCCGCTTACTCGAGTCGCAGTATCAGCAAGCCTTTCGCGTCGGATGCCAATATCGAAATCGGCACCTCGACGGGTTCGCTCCGTCCGCGGAAATGAATGCTGATGTAGTAGGGACGCCGTGGCGGCAGGGCACCGCCTAAGCGGAACGACTTTTGGTGAATTGGAATGTCGCGGTCGACAAGCATTCGATTCGAGTCCAGTACGTCAGCGGTCACCGCATTCGCCGACCGAGCGCCGGTGATCACCACCAAACCATCCGGCGCTATCTCGGCGTATTGCGACTGATCGTGCGGTATCCCACGCGACACGATGCCTCCGCCGAGAGGGCCGGGACCGGCAAGGGAAATCTTGTGCGTGCGCGGGCACGGTCCGGGTTTCCTGCTTTCGATATGGGCTTCCGCGGCTTCCAAACCCTCCTCGGTCACCTTAACGGTACCGCCGGAGAAAGTAACGATGGAACACGTGGCATAGTGAAGAAGCGACAGCCGCGCCCCGGGCGCGACTGCAATTTTTGTCCCCGGTGCAACTTCGCGATGAACCACCAATGGCGGCTTGGTCGCCCCGGTCAGGTCCATGACGAGCGCGGCGACGGCGGAGTTCGTATTGGCTCCTCGCGCGAGCCCGGCACCCAGCATCGCGGGCAGCAAAATAAGCGCGACCAGGGCGGCTGCTTTAGTCATAAAGCCACTGCGGTCTATAGTTGCCACGAATCACCTCGTCGGTCCGTTGATCATCGCACGCCGCGTTCGTTGCGTCCGCTTGCGGTATGCCTATTCTCAACGGACTAATGCGACATGTTCACAAACACGACGCGACGGTTTTCCGGCGCGGCTGGATTGCTTGAGTTCAGAGGCTCGCGATCGCCCTTCCCTACCGCCTTCAGTCGATCGTCACGCACGCTTTGGTTCTGAACCAGATATTCACGGACCGCCGATGCTCGTCCTTCGGAAAGGCGCTGGTTCTTTTCTGCCGAGCCACGCGGATCGGCGTGGCCTTCGATCACGAAGTTGAAGTCGGCAAGCCTGCTGGTATTGAGCGCGCGGCCGACAATATCGAGCTCACGCTTGGCACCGGCAGTGAGCACCGTCGCATTGGTCTCGAAGGTAATCAGGAGCGCCGCTTTGGCCGGTTTCGGTGCGGCTGCTGGCGCAGCGTTGATGCCGCGCGTGAGCATCGGAGCAGGCGGCGGCGTCAGCGCTTCGACCAGCGCGGACTCCGTAATGTCCGCACCCTGGAGCACTTGCTGGGCAACTGCCGGCAGGCAACAGGAAGCGACAAGCAGCAGCGAAGCCAAGATGCGGCTTGCCGCCACAGTCGGCCTCCACGATATTCCGCTGCGTGGAGAAACGATCCATACCGAGTCATAAGAAATATTCATTCGTCTTCTCCCCGAAGCCTTGAGGTTTTCCTTACCGTCGAGCAAGCTAGCGAAGTTCACTCGACACATAGCTCAGGATCCGGAACCAGGCATTCAGCTTCGCCGGCACCCGCCGTGCCCAGGCCACGCGTGGTGAACTGCGCGCCAATGCTTACCTGCAAATCCTTCGGGAGCAATAGCCACATGCGCCCGTTCTCCTTCATGCGGCTGGCGAGTTCGCCAGCGCCGGGGCCAAAGCCCCAGAAGTAATCGGCGCGTACCGCTCCACGGATCGCTCCCCCGGTGTCCTGCGCAAGCACCAGGCGATCGAGACGCCTGCCGACGCTCTGCCCCTCGGTGGATATGAAGACAGGGAATCCCAGGGGAGTCGTGCGCGGATCTACCGCCACGGAGCGTCCGGGGGTCAGCGGCACGCCCAGCGCGCCGACGGGTCCGCTGTCGCTGTCGGGAATCTGCCGGAAGAATACATAACTCGGGTCGCTGCTGAATGCCGCAAGGCTGTCGGCGTTCGCCACCTTGGCCACCGCGTCGGTCTCGGGCCTGATGCGCGCCGGTTCCGCCACCGCCGGACGCGACTCTTTCGGCGATCCCTTCGGCGACGCAAGCTGCACGCGCTGGGGATCCGTGTTTCCCTTGAGCAATAACTCGACCATGCGCTCGACCTCGGGCGACAGGTGCTCATCGTCGCCTTTGGCGCCGGTAGTGGAGGCCGCGCGTTTTCCTTCCGGAGGCTGCACGCTCCGAAGTCTCGGCGCGTTGCCGGAATCCGTGCTCCTGGCCGCGGTCGCTTCATGATCGGGCTCGACATCGGGCAGCGCAATCTCGATGCCTCTGGTGAGGACGGTGTTGGCGCGCGTGCCACTTTTCCCGGCCGCGCCCCGCACCGGCGGAATAAAAGGATGGCCGTTCTGCTCGGCGTAGGCGAGACGGACCATTTGTCCGTCCGGCAGGCTGACCTTTCCCGAGCCCTGCACCTGCATCGAATACAAAGCGGCAGCGTCGTCGACCCAGACGATGACACGCGCGGCGGAAAGCACGCCGCGGTCGATCTGCGCGCGTGTGTAATACGGAACGATGCGCTGCCCTTCGACGCGAACACGCAGCTTCTTGTCCCTGATATCCGGCTTGGAATCGGCGAGTTCGAGTGTGTAGTCTTCCTTGCAGAAAGGACTGGCCGCGAGACCCGTGCACGCGGTAACGACGGTGCGGCCCTCGATGCGCGCAAACACCTGCGCGGTTCCGAACGTTGGTGGAATGGTGCGCGAATCGAGATACAGTAAGTCCTCCGGAACGCCGTAAACAGGGTAGAGGTACGGAGCGCCGTAGCGGCGGCTGCCGCGCAGCAGCGGTTCGTAGTAGCCCGTGATGACGCCCGCGGGAGACTGGTCCCTGTTATGAATCTGGTAGAGCGCAAACTCGCGCTCCAGGTAACGCCTGACATCGTCATCGTTGCGCGCGTTGACCGCGGTCGAGCGGGCGCAGGGTCCCACCCACACAGCGCGGTTCGCCAGCACAGTGCAGCTCGCGCGGAATGCCTTCCACGCTTGGGCCATGCTGTCATCGCGCCATCCGGGAAGATCGCTGAAGCGCGAGGGCACGAAATAAGCGTACTTGGTCCAGAAAGGGTTCGGCGTCGAAGGCTCGGCGGAGGCCGACTGCGCGACGTCGCTCCCGGGCGTGGCTTGTCCCGCTTGAGCAGACGCGGTTTGCGTGAGCGGTATCGACGCGACTATCACCGCGAACCATGTCAGCACTACCGATATTCGCGCGAGAAACATGCTCCACCATCAGACTCGAGCACCCCCACGACAGTATATCCATCTTGAAGA
>VBDA01000351.1 GCA_005883655.1 Betaproteobacteria bacterium
ATGTACGCAGGCATCGGCGTAGATTCGGCTATCGACTCTTCGGGCAGCGCCGGACGGGCGTCGACCGGCACAACCGGCGGCAGCTTGATCTCGACGAAGTGGGTTGGCGGCGGCGAGTCGTCGTCTGAAGCGTCATAAGCGCGCGCGACGGGACCTGACGCGGTCGTCGGCGAGCTGGTGTCGAACCCCGCGTTGCTCGAGCCCCGTTCATTTTCCGTGTCACGAACCATCGCCGCAGGGTTCGGCATCGCCGACGGCAATATCGCCTGCTCCGACGTCGTTTCTCGCACAGCGGCGGCGCCGGCAGTTTCCGGGCGACGATCGGCACGCTCGCCGCGCGGTGCGCGTGGCTCTCCTTGCTCGGCCCGTTCTCCGCGCTCTCTGCCGCCGCGACCGCGACGACGACGACGGCCACCTTCGCCGTGTTCAGCCTCCTTGACCGCACCCGGTTGCGGTTGGGTAATGGCAGGCGCCTGGTCGGCAGCTGCACGCGGTTCCTGCATCGGCCTGGGTTCGCGCGGAGGGCGCTGCTTTTGCACGTCGCGCGCTCCCTCACGTGCGTCATTGCGCGGCTCGTTGCGTTGCCCCTCCCGGGGCTCACGATCTCGCCGTGGTGATTGCGCCGCGCCCTGCGCGGGTCTGGGCTTCGGCACTTCGCGCTGCTGATCCCGAGCGCCCTCTCGACCCTCACGCGGCTGAACGCGACGCTCGTCGCGCTGATTTCCGTGCCGATCACGGTCCTGCCGTCCGCGCCCGCCGCGTGGCGCTTCGGTGCGAACCGGTGCGGGTTGCGGCGCCGGTTCCGGCGCCTTGGGCCGGAACCATCCCAGCACCTTGGTAAGCCAGTTTTCCTGCGAGAGTGCTTCGACGCTGCGCTCGACGGGCATCGGCGCGGGTCGACCCGCCGGGATGCCCTTGACCATCGCTTCCTGGCGCGGCTCCTTAGCTTCGTCCTTCCTCTGCTTGAAGGGATCTTCCTCCTCCGGCCGTTCGACCATGGTGAACGAGGGCGGCAAGGGCTCGGACTGATTCAACTCGTCGTGGCGCAAACGCTGCACCTTGTAATTGGGTGTCTCGAGATAGGTATTCGGGACCAGCAGCACGTTGACCTTGAAGCGGGCCTCGATGGTGTGAATTTCGGCGCGCTTTTCGTTGAGCAGGAAAGTCGCGACGTCGATCGGCACTTGGGCGACGACCTGTGCGGTGTTGTCCTTCATCGCCTCTTCCTGCAGGATGCGCAGGATGTGCAGCGCGGTCGATTCGGTGCCGCGGATGTGACCGATGCCGTGGCAGCGGGGGCAGGGAATATATGCGGATTCGGCCAGTGCCGGCCGCAGGCGTTGGCGCGAAAGCTCCATCAGCCCGAAGCGGGAAATCTTGCCGAGCTGCACGCGGGCGCGGTCGTAACGGAGTGCTTCCTTCAGACGATTCTCGACCTCGCGCTGGTTCTTGGTGCTTTCCATGTCGATGAAGTCGATCACGATCAGGCCGCCCAAGTCTCGTAGGCGCAACTGACGCGCGATCTCCTCGGCCGCTTCGAGATTGGTGTTGAATGCCGTCGTCTCGATGTCGCCCGCTTTGGTCGCTCGCGCCGAATTGACGTCGACTGACACCAGCGCTTCCGTGTGGTCGATGACGATTGCGCCGCCCGCAGGCAGCGGCACCTGGCGCGCGTACGCGGTTTCGATCTGATGCTCGATTTGGAAGCGCGAGAACAGCGGCACGTCGTCCTTGTATAGCTTCACGACGTGCACATTGGCAGGCATGACATGACTCATGAACTGCTGCGCCTGCTCGAAGATCGACTCGGTATCGATCAGGAGCTCGCCAATGTCGGGATGGAAGTAGTCGCGTATGGCGCGAATCACCAAGCTCGACTCCTGATAGATCAGGAATGCGCCGGATTGCGTTTTCGCCGCGCCGTCGATCGCCTGCCAGAGTTGCAGCAGGTAGTTCAGGTCCCATTGCAGCTCTTCGAGTGAACGGCCGATGCCCGCCGTTCGGGCAATCACGCTCATGCCGCTCGGGACCTCGAGCTGGGAGATGGTATCGCGCAGCTCGTTACGGTCCTCACCCTCGATCCGGCGCGACACGCCGCCGCCGCGAGGATTGTTCGGCATTAGCACCAAGTAGCGGCCAGCGAGCGAAATGTAGGTGGTGAGCGCCGCGCCCTTGTTGCCGCGCTCGTCCTTGTCGACCTGGACGATCAGCTCCTGCCCATCCTTGAGCTGATCCTGGATGCGGCTCTTGCTGCCTTCGCCCTCGCGCAAGTAGTCGCGCGAGATTTCCTTGAACGGCAGAAAGCCGTGGCGGTCGGCACCGTAGTCGACAAAACAGGCTTCTAGGCTGGGCTCGACGCGTGTAATGACGGCTTTGTAGATATTGCTCTTGCGTTGTTCCTTGCTTGCGGACTCGATATCGAGGTCGATCAGTTTCTGGCCGTCGACGATCGCCACCCGGAGTTCCTCCGCCTGGGTGGCATTGAACAGCATGCGTTTCATTGTTTTTCCCTCGCGCGAGTATCGCCAGGGGCTTGAGCGGACGGTGAAGCGAAGGCGCCCGTCAGGGCGCTTAGACTAGCAGGCGGCGGGCGGCGGCGAGAAAAACCACGCAGGCAGCGCAAGCTGCCGGGCTACGAGGGGTCGGATGCAGGTATATGGCATCGGTATTGGCTGCTCATTTGCCACTGCAGTCATCACTGCGTGATGAGGGAGTGGAGCTTGAGGATTGCCTGTCTCGGGAGCTTGGTTCGTTTTCTTCGCGTTGTCGCTCAAACGGTCTGGCGGCTGCGTCGCCATCGGTGATGAAAGACCGAGGCCATGCAGCCAAGTACAGAATTCGTTGCGCTACAAAAGTGGCGCGCCGCAAGTCCTAGCCGCCTGTCGTCCGGCCATAAGCCGGTGCGGAGACTGCGCTGTTCCATTAACATCGTTACTTTTCCGGGCCGCAGAATCCGGACGGTGAACCGATTTAACCAAGTCGCCCTATCTCGGGCCAACAGGCGGTTGCCTTAGTTGCATTGCCCCACTTAGTTGCCTAACTGAAAGGGGCTGCCGCATGGTCGGGAGGCGGGGCCGATGACCGTCGCCTCGGAACTCACGCGCTAGCTAACGCACGTTGCTGCTGTCGACAATTATAGAGAAATGAACCATTTAAGCAAGGATGCTGTGAACCGCCTTGCAGTCGACGAAGCCGGAGCCGGCCAGCGCGTCGACAATTTCCTGTT
>VBDA01000352.1 GCA_005883655.1 Betaproteobacteria bacterium
GGAACCATCCAAGGCGCTCGAAGAATCGGGGTTTTCAGCGGCGGCGTCGGCCTCGGCGAGTTCGATGCGGATCTTGTTGCACGGGCTGACCAGCAGGTGACGTTGCGTTTGTTCGCTCGCATCGATGGTGACCAACTCGTCGCTAAAATTGAACAGCTCGCGGTAGTGGTCGATCCAATGCTGCATCTCGCCGCGGCGCATGTGATAGGCGATGTGATCGACCGCAACGAGACCGGCGCCCGGAACATGCGAATGAGTTTCGGGAAGCGCAACAAAATCGATATCGAAGATCGACACCTCGCCATAACGGTCGACCAGATAAATGGAGGATTCGCCGACTCCCACAATGGCGGGAATGTTGAGTTCCATCACCCCTGCCCGAGCCGCTTCCTCGACGACGACATAGTCGGCTGCCCGCCGGTACGCAGCACCGGCGTCTTTGACACGAATGGCGATGGCACAGACCGACGCTGCTCGAACATTCAGGAATGAACGGGCGAGACTCGGCAGGTCCGCGTTGACCAGCAAATTGATCTGGCCCTGCCGATAAAGCGTGACGTCCTTGGAACGGTGCCTGGCGACGGCGCTGAATCCCGCGCGGCTCAAGAAGCCGGTGAGTGGCACAGGATCGGATGCCGCGAGCTCGATGAACTCGAGCCCGTCCGTGCCCATCGGATTTTGCTGCTGAGTCAAATCAATGGTCGCCGGGAATAAATGCCGGAATGCCAATCGAGCCTTCGGTCGCGGCGGCCGCAGCTTTGTTTCGCGCTTGATCAAGCCGGCGCGGCTTGCATTTCAGGCTATGTAATTGGTGTAGCCCCAGAGGAGCAGTAGCGCGCCCGCGACGGACATGAACCAGCCGGCCGGATGAAACTTTCCGTCGGGCGATCTCCAGATGAGATCGCCGATCACGCCTCCGACCACCGAGCCGCCAATACCCAGCCCGACCGTGAGCCAGAATCCAAGCGGAACGGTGCCGGGAAAAATCCAGCGGGCGAGGAGGCCGACAATAAAGCCGACGATAATGGTTCCGATAATGCTAAAGATGCCCATAAAGTGTCCTCCTCAATCGACGACATTGCACTGGCAATCACGGGTAAGCTGGCGATTCATTACTGCCGGCTTGTGCCGTCAACCGCGGTCAGTGGCATCGCCGGTGTAATGGCTGCCAAAGCATCCTAGCATAGCGCCCTGGCCGGCCCGCGAGGTAAGTTCGCGCAGCATCCGAACGACCAAGACGCTACTCATTTATCACGGAGATGCTTATGCGCGCCACCCACGCAATTGTCGCCAGCGCAGCGGTACTGTCCCTCGTGTCGCTCGCAGCGCACGCAGCGTGCGAGGCGAAGAGTCCCGATCACCTCGTCGCACTGATCGAGCTCTATACCTCGGAAGGATGCGATAGCTGCCCACCTGCGGATAAATGGCTGTCACGCCTGGCCGGCACAGACAAGGAGCGCCCTGCAGTCACCCGGGCAGTTCCGATCGCGTTCCACGTCGACTATTGGGATCGGCTGGGATGGAAGGATCGCTTCGCCAGCGCAAAATACACCGATCGCCAGTATGAACAGATGCGCCGCCAGCGGGCGAGCTTCGTCTTCACGCCACAGGTTATGTTGCAGGGACGAGACTTCGGGCAGTGGCGCGCAGCGGACGACCCGACAGCGGCCATTGCGACGGTCAACGCGCGTCGCCCACGGGCAAGTATCGAGCTGGTGGTCGAGCCGCAAGGCACAGATGCGATCGTCGACGTTCATGTGAATGTGCCGGACGTTCGCGACCGCGGCCGCGCCGTCGTTGCAGTGGCGTTGGTGCAGAGCAAGCTCTCCAGTGACGTCAAGGCCGGAGAAAATGCAGGCAAGCGACTCACCCATGATCATGTCGTGCGGCAGTGGCGCGCCGGGCCGGCAGCGCTTGACGCGGCTGGTGAGACACGCCAGCGGTTCGTGTTCGCGATCCCCGCGGACGCGGGGCCGATATCAATTGTCGCTTTCGTGGAAGGCGCAGCCAGCGGGGAGGTGCTGCAGGCGCTTTCATTGCCGTTCTGCGCTCCCTCCTAACGCAGGATCCCGATGAAGCTGGCGCTGTTCGCCGACATACACAGCAACCTGGAGGCCATAACCGCCTGTCTTGCCCACGCACAGGCACTCGGGGCGGATCGCTACGCATTTCTCGGAGACCTTGTCGGCTACGGAGCGGATCCGGTGGCCGTGCTCGATTTGATCGAAGAACATGCGGCGAACGGCGCAGTGGTGGTCCTTGGCAACCACGATGCGGCTGCGATCGGCCGGCCCGACGATACCCTCAACGACAACGCACAGGCCGCCATCGCCTGGACTCGGACTCAGCTCGGCGAAAAGCAGCGCGCGTTCCTCGGCAGCCTGCCTCTCACTGTCAGGGATGACAATATCCTCTTCGTGCATGCCAGCGCCGCGGCGCCCGAGCAGTGGACCTACGTCACCAGTCCTGCGGAAGCGGAAAAGAGCATCAGGGCCGGAAACTTGGGTTACATCTTTTGCGGACACGTGCATGAACAGAAGCTCTACTACATGGGTGTCGGCGGGCGACCCATGCCGTTCCAGCCGGTGCCAGGGACCCCTATCCCCACCGGGAAGCACCGCCAATGGCTCGCCATCGTCGGATCTGCCGGCCAGCCGCGCGACCGTATCAACAAGGCGTGCTACGCGCTGGCCGATATGGAGCGGGCCCGCCTGACATTCTTTCGGGTTTCCTACGACCATGACTCCGCCGCGCAAAAGATTCGATCCGCCGGGCTACCCGAGCGGCTCGCCCGGCGAATCGAACGCGGTGCGTAAATGAATTTGGATTCGCTGGAGCCGGGCAGCGAAATCGACGGCTTTTGCCTGGGCGAGCTCCTTCACGCCGGCAGCATGGCGGCGATCTACCGCCTGACCGGGCCCGAGGGCCCGCTCCCGCTCATCATCAAGATTCCGCGTCTCGGTCCCGGCGAACGCGCCGTCAACGTCGTCGCTTTCGAAGTCTGTCGCATGGTGCTGGGAGCCCTCGCGCAAGGTCCGCATCATCCTATGCTGGTGGCCTTCGGGGACGTCGAAACCACGCCGTACCTGGTCATGGAATATGTCGAGGGCGTCAGGTTGAGCGACTGGGTGGACCGAGCTCCGATTGCGCCCGAGGAAATTGCACGTCTGGGCTCCGCTTTGGCTCTCGCCTTGCACGATATCCACCGGCAGGATGTCGTGCACCTCGATCTGAAACCGACCAATGTGCTCTATCGATCGAGTGGCGAAGCGGTGCTGATCGATTTCGGGCTCGCCCACCACGGCCATTATCCCGACTTGCTGGCGGAGGAATTCCGCTCGCCGGTCGGCAACTGGGTGTATATGGCGCCCGAGCAGGTGGTGGGGGTACGCTGCGACCCCCGCAGCGATATCTTTGCATTCGGGGCCATCCTGTACCAGCTCGCGACAGGACGTCTTCCGTTTGACAATCCAACCACCATCGCCCAACTGCGGCAGCGGCTCTACCTCGATCCGGTCCCGCCCAAGGCGCTCGTTGCCGGGATACCCGCATGGCTGCAGGAGATTGTCCTGCGCTGCCTTGAGATCGACGCGGGCAACCGTTACGCGTCGGCGGCGGAAGTCGCCTTCGATCTGGCAAATCACGCGCAGG
>VBDA01000353.1 GCA_005883655.1 Betaproteobacteria bacterium
TGACGAATCTTGCACCCGGGTTCGCGCACATTCGCTCCCAGAGCTTCTGACCGTCTGCATCGGCCAGCATCGCCCGGACCACCAGCCCGCCCATCGAGTGCGCGATGATTCGTACCGGCTGATCGTGTGCCTCAGCCTTCGCGAGCGCTTGCTCGAGCACGGCGCGCAAATGGTCCGCCGCGTCGGTAATCGTCTTCCGCCAGTCGTAGGGAAACGGAATCACT
>VBDA01000354.1 GCA_005883655.1 Betaproteobacteria bacterium
GGCCGACATGTCGAGGTCGGCCAGGCCGCCAGCGGCCAGCGCCAGAAAGTTCATCCACACCGAGTTATCGCCCGCTTTGAGCGTGCTGCCCATGATTCCCGGCAGCACAATGACGATCGGCTGCGGTGCAATCGTTCGCTTCCGGTAGTCCTCGGGTGTGATCTCGGATGGCTTCTTTTCCAGCGGATGGAAGACGTCCACATCCGGATGCACGAGCGCGGCCACAACCCGGCTCGCGGTATCGGCATTGCGGAAGTAATGAAAATGATCGACGCTGCCACCAGTGTCGATCCAGTAGTGAATGACTCCGGTCCTCTCGGCGCCGCCGAACATCGACGGGGTATTGACGACGAGGTCGTTGTCTTCCCAGTAGTAAAGATCGGTGACCAGCGCCTTGAGCGTGCTCCACGCGGTGTCGCCCGCAAGATCGCCGCCCACCACATGCAGGTCGGCGCCGGTCGCCTGACCGGGGCGATTGAGCACGCGCACGAGCGGTGACGTCGGCATCTGTGCTTCGAGTCCCGGCAGCTCCTGCGGGTCAGTGCGCTTTTTGACGACCGCGAGCAGCAACGCGGACGCCGCGTCGTAAACCGGATTTAACTTGAATCCGGGAATCTGTTCGAGCATGTTGACGATGATCGAGAGGTAGCGATCGAGACGCCCGTCGGCAAGCGTCGTGCCGCGCGCCGGGCATGCGACGCGCACGAAGCGCTCGATTTGAAATTTTTTGTCGGCAAGCAACTTGCGCAGCGCCGTAAGCGCATCGAGGTCCCGCTTCCGCTCCGGCGCGCTGAATAGCTCGAAATCGCCGTCATCGAAGGGCGAACGACTCTGGAGCATCGCGCGGCACAGGATCTCGCCGACCAGGCCGCCGCGCGAGTGCGACACCAGATGCAGACGCGCTGCATCTGGAAGCTTGTCTGCCAATTCAAGCGCGTTCTCGACGGGACTCTGGGTCAGCGTGCGGTGCTGGAAAGCAAGCACCTGCCCGTCGTAGGCTTTGTCGAGCTCGTCGTAGCGAGCGCCGGAGCCGCCTTCCCAGAGTCCGCCGAAGCTGCCATCGGTCGTCGACCCGGTGCCGTGGATGAAGACCACAACGGGCTTGGTGGCGTCCAGCTTGCCGACCGGCTTCAAATCCGCTGCGCTCGAAATTCCGCAACGATAGAGCCCCGGTGCGGGCTTGAGCGCTCCTTCTACCTTGCTGCTGACGATGTCGGTGATATCGCCCGCGAGATCGATGCCGAAGACTTTGAGCCCTTTGATCACCCAGGGCCCGACGCCGCGGCGCACGCTGCCTAAGGGCAGCACCGAGGGTAATGCATAGCCGTCGGTCGCAGCACCACGACTTGCGACCCCGGGAAAGTCGGCTTGCAGCGTGTCCGCGCGCTGCCACAGCCGGACGCCACCTTCGAGCTCCAGCTCGACGATGTCGTCGTCGGCTATGTCGAGTCGATGGGCAGAGGTTACATCCCTCGCAAGCTGGATCTGTGCGCTGTACTTGGGTGTCACCTGCCCGGGGAAGGATTTCGCGACATCGCTGATGCTTGGCGTGAGATCGAGACGACCATGGATGATGATGTTTGTCATGAAGCGCCCTCCCCGGGGTTTGTGCCTGAGCTAGCCTTTCAAAACCTGCACGACGTCGCGCGCCTGCGTGTGCGGGCTAGGCCAAGGCCTTGAGCTGCTCGGCCGGCAGTCGGAGCAATTTGTATCCTCGCAGGCGCACCTGCCCCACGAGATCATCGATGCCTCCCGGTCCGTCGGCGTCGCCAGTGTCCCAGAGCGCGATCAGCGTCAACTCCTTGCCGTGAAGCGCCAGCGCGTTGTACAGCATCCACAGATTGGTACGCTGCCATATGCCGTAGCCCTGCTTGCCGCGCAGCCATCTCGGCAATTCCTCGGTTTCCGCCAGAACGCGTGGCGCAAGCCCGTTGCAGAGCTGGAAATAACGCTCGACCCAGTCCGGGCCCGCTTGCTGAACGGAAGTGACGCAGAATTGTTCGCGCGGCAGCGCGAGATAGAGTCGCGTGGGAATGCCGAGGTCAGCGCAGACTTCGTGGAAAAGGATATCCCCTCCGCATGCGCCACCGCAGACGCCGATGATCTTTCCATCGGTCAGCGCTTGCTCTGCGACGATTGCGTTGCGCAGCATTTCCCGGGCCTTATCTTCCGCGGCCTCGGTTGGAGGGAAGCGCGGCTCGGCCCGTCCAGGCTCGTCGACCATGTGGCCCGTGAAAAGCAGCACGCGAACAGGCGCGTCGGTACGCTGCGCGAGTGCCGGCTGCCCCGCGCTCAGCTCCGCAAGGATTGCAAGAGCCGCAGCCGCGAAGTCCGTGCGCACCTCGAGCTGCCGAAAAATATCGAGGCGATCATAAACCGAGCTCAGCATCGATGCCGGCTGATCGGTCAGCGCATCCCTGTAGCGCTGGGCAACCGCCTTGGGACGGGTGCTGGTCAGGAGGGCAATTTCCGCTTCGAAGACTTCCAGCCAAACCGGGTCGTCGCTTTCGAGCGCCGGTCGCGGTTGCAGCGATTCGCGTCGCGACTTGAGCGAGAGCTGGATCGCGCTTGCGAGTTGCTCGAACTGCGCCAGGTTTTCGCTGAGCTCCCGCGCAGCGTCGTCATCGCTATCGAACTGATCCTTCCAAACGTCGGGCATGGCCTGTGCCAACGCGTTGCGGATGCACAGCAGTGACAAGGCGCTGAGTCCCGGATAAACGTGGTTCAAGTCCAGGCTGAAGGCATCGATATACCACTGCAGTGCCTCCTTGAGCCCGGGCGCGCATAGGGCTGTCTTGCGAGCCTCCTCGCCCGATTTGTCACCGAGGCTCTCGCGCCACCGTGTCTTGATGTTGTGCGCTTGCAGCGCGAACGCCTGCGCGCGCTCGCGCGGATCGGCTTGCGACGAGGCGATCACGCGCTGGATGGCCAGGCCGGACCGGGTGACGTCGCCGAGGCGCTGATAGATGCTCGCCAGGCGGTGATCGGCCTCGATGTCGTCCGGCCAAAGCTCCCTTAGCCACTCGAACGTTTCGCGGGCGCCCGCATCCGATTTGAGGCTGAACTGCGCCCGCCCCACGACCCGCAGTCCTTCGCTGGCCCAGTCGAAGCTGCGGGC
>VBDA01000355.1:0-379 GCA_005883655.1 Betaproteobacteria bacterium
CTGATAATCGACTTTTCGTAGGTGTAGAGGGCCTGTCGTTGCAGGGCTTCAGCCTGCTCCACCTGACCGCGGATCCGGCCGGCATTGAAGATCGGTTGCAGCACGCCGGTCCCGAACGACCAGGCTCTGGACGGGCCTTTGAACAGATCCGAGAGCTGCGCGCTTTCCAGTCCGAGTAGCGCGGTGAGGCTGATGTCGGGAAAGTACGCGGCCCTGGCGACGCCGATGTTGGCATTGGCGGCGATGAGGTTCTGCTCGGCCTGACGAATGTCGGGTCGGCGCTCCAGCAGTGATGCGGGCAGCCCCTCGGGCACGGCCGGGAAGAGCAGTGCATCGATGTCCCGCCCTCTCGGAATCGGGCCGGGATTGTGACCGAGGA
>VBDA01000355.1:389-3544 GCA_005883655.1 Betaproteobacteria bacterium
GCGCGATCTCTCGCTCGAGCTCGGGCACCCGGGCCACGGCGTCGCGGTATTGCGATTCAGCTTGCAGGTAGTCGCTCCGGGGAACGGCGCCCTCCTCGAAACGCACCCGCTGAAGGCGCGCCGCTTCGCCCAGGCTCTGCGAAGTGTACTGCGCGATTTCGAGCTGCCGGTCCAGCGCGCGCAACTGGATGTAGCCGCTGGCGACCGTAGCGACGACCGTCAGCACCACAGTGCCCTTGCCTTGCTGACTGGCGAGCAGGCTGGCGCGGGCCGACTCCGTCGCGCGGCGCAGCCTTCCCCAGATGTCCAGTTCGAAGCTTGCCGAGAGATTCACGGCGTAATCATTGACCGTCCGGCCACCGGGCAACGGACCGTTCGCACTCGAGCGCTCACGCGCCACCGAGACGCCACCGTTGACCTGAGGAAACTGCGCGGAGCGCGCGATGCCGTATTGAGCGAACGCTTGATCCACATTGGCGGTTGCGATCTCGAGGTCCTTGTTGTTCGCGAGCGCCGTCCGTACCAGGTCAGACAGGACCGGATCCTCGAACTGATCCCACCAGGCGATGTTGGAGATCCGGGATGCTTCGGTGGCTCCGAGGCGCCAGGCGGCAGGGACCTCGACCTCGGGGCGGCGGTAGTCCGGACCGACCATGCAGGCAGACAAGGGCACTGCGAGCAACAACCCGAGCGCGCAATTTCGCACGCTCGATGCGTTCCGGGTTGAATTGAGCATGCTCGACCTTTGACGCTAGTCTCCGCGCGCGGGCGCTGGGGGAGGACTCGTTCCTGCTTCGCCCCCCGCTACAAGTGCTGCAGCGTCTGGGCGCTTGAACGGCCACTGACGTTCGCTCACGCGCTGAAGGATCACGTAGAACACTGGGATGAAGAACACGCCAACCAGGGTCGCGACGAGCATCCCGAACACCACTGCCGTGCCCAGCGCCTCCCGCGCGCCCGCTCCCGCGCCCAGCGCAATCGCCAGCGGAATAGTGCCGAAGATGAAAGCGAAGGAGGTCATCAGGATCGGGCGCAGCCTGAGCTTGGCGCCGTCCAACGCTGCTTGTTCGATGGTCTCGCCCTGCTCGCGCTTGAGCTTGGCGAATTCGACGATCAGGATGGCATTCTTTGCCGCGAGCCCCACCAGCATGATCAGCCCGATCTGGGTGTAAACGTTGTTGTCGAACGACCGGAGCAACAGACCCAGGAACGCGCCGAACACACCGAACGGAATCACCAGCAGGATCGCCACCGGCATCGCCCAGCTTTCGTAGAGCGCAGCCAGCACCAGGATGACGAACAGCAGCGACACGCCGAAGATGTATGCGGTCTGGCCCCCAGTCTTCTTCTCCTGGTAGGTGGCCTCGCTCCACTCGTAGGCGAAGCCTGAAGGCAGTGTGCGGGCGAGCTCTTCCATGGCCGTGATGGCCTGGCCGGAGCTGTAGCCAGCCGCGTTTGTCCCGTTGATGGTGGCCGCGCTATAGACGTTGTAGCGCTCGAAATACTGCGGACCGTTGAGCGGGCGGCTGCTCACCAGCGTGGAGAGCGGCACCATGGTTCCATTGTCGCTGCGCACGTAGAAACGGTTGACATCGTCGGGCCGTCCGCGCTGCGCTCCCTCCGCCTGGGCCTGGACTCGGTAGGTGCGTCCGAACAGATTGAAGTCGTTGATGTAGTAACTGCCCAGAAAGGTTTGCAGTGCGAAGAACACGTCGCTCAGTTGGATGCCCAGCGATTTGACTTTATCGCGGTCGACCTCAAATTCGATCTGCGGAATGTTGGGATCGAAGCCGCTGTACACGAAGCCGATCTCGGGACGCTTACGCGCTTCGGCCAGAAGGCCCTGCAAGACCTGGGACAACTGCGCGGTCTCCGCGCCGCCGCGGTTCTGCAGCACGAAAGTGAAGCCGCCGGCGGTGCTTAAGCCCCGGATCGGCGGCGGGTTGAGGACGAGAACGTTAGCGTCCTTGATTTGCGCGTTGAGTCGTCCCATCAACGTGCGTACGAGGCTATCGACGGCCTCGGAACGCGCCTTGCGTTGATCCCAGGGCTTGAGCCGAAGGAAGGCGGTTCCGTTGTAGGAAACCGCCTGGCCGGTCAGCAGATTGAAACCGCTGATATAGACGACGCCGTCGACACCAGGGACCTCGCGTGCGATACGGGTGAGCGCCGACATGGCGGCGTTGGTACGCTCCAGCGCCGCTGCCGGCGGCAGGCTCACCACCGCAAGCACATAGCCCTGGTCCTCCGGCGGCACCAGGCCGGTCGGACGAGTGGCAATCAACCCCCAGACGGCTATCAGCAACGCGCCGAAGGTCAGCATGACGATGACTGCGTGACGCTCCATGGCTGAAACGGTGCTGATGTAGCCGTTGCGTGAGCGCTCGAAGAGGGAATTGAATCTGGCGAAGAACCAGTTGAGCGGGCCGCGGTGCGGCTGGGCGGGGTCCACCCGCTTCAGCAGCAGCGCGCACATGGCCGGAGTAAAAGTCAGCGCGCAGATCGCGGACAGGATCACCGACACGGCAAGAGTCAGGGCGAACTGCTTGTAGAGCGCCCCGGTGAGCCCACCGAGAAAAGCCACCGGCACGAATACCGCCGCCAGCACCAGCGCGATCGCGATCACCGGTCCGCCCACGTCGGCCATCGCCGACTTGGTGGCCTCCATCGGCGACATATTCCCGGCATCCAGACGCTGCTGCACCGCTTCCACTACCACGATCGCGTCATCGACCACGATGCCGATGGCAAGCACCAGCCCGAACAGCGTGAGCGTGTTAATGGAAAAGCCGAGCGCCGCGAACGCTCCGAAGGTGCCGACGAGCGAAATGGGCACCACCAGAACCGGAATCAACGTCGCACGCCAGCTCTGCAGGAAAAGGAAGACGACGAACACCACCAGCACAAAGGCGATGAGTAGGGTCTTGATCACCTCTTTGAGTGACTCGGTCACGAACGGCGTGGTGCTGTAAGGGATGTGGTACACGATGCCTGGCGGAAACCGCGGTGCCTGATCTTCCATCACCTGCTTGATCTGCTTGGCAACGTCGAGCGCGTTGGCATCCGGCTGCAGGAAGATTCCGATCAGCGCGGCGGGAATGTCGTCCTCGGCGCCACTGATCGAGTAGTCTGCGGCGGCAAGCTCGACGCGGGCG
>VBDA01000645.1:0-409 GCA_005883655.1 Betaproteobacteria bacterium
TGCAGTGCAAAGCAGCGCCGAATATGACGCCCACCTTGAGCTGGGCACTCCCACGATTGCGCCGAGCGGCTCCAACGACGGCACCCCGCGCTGGTCCACCGGCATCTCTTTCGTCAGCGATCCGGTGACCGAAGACATGGTGCTCGCCGGTTACATGAAGGTCGGCCTCTGGGTGGAATCGACCAGCGCAGACATGGATGTGTTTGTGTCCCTGCGCATCTTGGATGCGCAAGACCGAGAGATCCGCTACGAGTCAGTGGTCCTGCCGGTGGACCCGCTTCACATCCACCCGGTTGGGCATGGCCTGTTGAAAGTGTCTCGCCGCAAGCTCGATGTCGAGCGCTCGACCGCATATTGGCCAGTGCATACCCACTTGGAAAACGACAGTGCAGCGCTGAGGCCTGGCGAG
>VBDA01000645.1:415-1029 GCA_005883655.1 Betaproteobacteria bacterium
TCGGGCTCAACCCGAGCAGCGCATTCATCCGCACAGGATGTCGCCTGCGCGCCGATATTCAGCCCTATTCGCCGGCGGGGGTGCCGGTTCGAGCCTATGACAAGAGCTATCACGTCGGTGCGGTCAACCGCATTTACACCGGTCCGGGTTACCCCAGCTATCTGCAGCTGCCCATCGTCCCCTAGTCGTAGTGAAGGCCGCGGACCCCAATGATCTTGATCACCTCCGCCAACGGCAACCAAGGCAAGCGGCTGATCCCGAAGCTTCTTGCGGCAGGACATCGCGTGCGCGCTTGCGTGAGGACTGAAGAGTCGGCCCGCTACCTCCGGGAGCAAGGCGTGCAACAGGTGTTGTTGGGCGATCTCGCTGACGCCGCCTTCATTGCAGAGGCCGTACGCGGCGTCGCGAGCCTCTACCATATCGGCCCGACCCTGCACAGTGCCGAACGGGCCATGGGCTTCGCCATGGTGGATGCGGCGCGAGCTGCGGGCGTCGGCCACTTCGTGTTCAGCTCGGTGCTTCACGCCATCACCACCGACCTGATCCAGCACGAGATCAAACGCGACGTGGAAGAGCATCTGCTGTCCTCCGGGATGGAGTTCACCATCCTGCAG
>VBDA01000645.1:1067-1993 GCA_005883655.1 Betaproteobacteria bacterium
GACGTTTTCCGCCTGTCCTGGTCGCTCGACCGGCGCCAGTCGATGGTGGATCTTGACGACGTCGCCGATGTCGTCGCGCTGGTGCTGGCCAAGCCTGAACTTCATTCCGCCGCGACCTATGAGCTCGCTGGACCTGACCGCTTCACTGGCCATGACATCGGCCGGGTACTCTCGCAGGTGCTTGGGCGCGATATCCGAGTCGAACGCATGGACCCGGAGATCTTCATCCGCGCGCGCATGGGCGATTCCGACCCGAGCGTCCTCGAGTACCAACTCCGGATGATCCGCGCTATCGAGGCGCGCTATAGCAGCCATGACTTCCTCGGTAATCCGAACGTCTTGACTTGGCTGCTCGGTCGTGCTCCGACCACCTTTGAGGCGTTCGTGCGCAAGGAGACCGCGGTCTTCAACGCGTCTCACCGTGGAGTCTGAATGGCGGCTGTGACTCGGGTCGAGCCGTACATCGGGCGAATGCCTGGCGACTTCGCAGCGGCAAACATCGGCGATAGCTGACGGTGCGTGACCCACAAGCCACACCCTTAATGCTCGGCCCTCGACTCGTTGGCGGCCCTTACCTACGGCGCCACCGACACCTTCAGGAACAGTGCAAATGACCAAGCTTCGCCCTCTAGGCACAACTGGCCTCCATATTGCGCCCCTGGTGCTCGGCGGCAACGTTTTCGGTTGGACCGTCGACAAACAGGCCAGCTTCGCGGTGCTTGACGCCTTCGCGGCAGCCGGGGGCACGATGATCGACACAGCGGACGCCTATTCCTTCTGGGTGCCGGGTCACGACGGCGGCGAATCCGAAAGCGTGATCGGCGAGTGGCTCAAGAGGAGCGGCAGGCGCAACAAGATGCAGATCGCGACGAAAGTCGGCGAGCTGTCGGGTGAAGGCGGGGAAAAGCTAGCGCCGCCGCGTATCG
>VBDA01000645.1:2026-2510 GCA_005883655.1 Betaproteobacteria bacterium
CGCGCATCACGACGATGAAGACACGCCCCAGGAAGATGTCCTCGCCGCATTTGGCCGGCTGATCGACGCCGGCAAGGTCCGAGCCCTTGGCGCGTCAAACTTCAGCGCAACGCGCCTCAAATCGGCCAACGAGGCAGCCCAGGCGCTCGGTCTGCCCCAGTTTCAGGCGCTGCAACCCGAATACAACCTCGTCAGCCGTGACACATTTGAGGGCGAGTTGCAGAATTTTTGCGTCGCGCAAAATATTGGTGTTGTGCCCTATTTCGGCCTCGCCGCAGGCTTCCTGACCGGCAAATATCGCAGCGCGGCCGATCTCGGCAAGAGCGTGCGTGGCCGCCGGATGAATCGATTTATCGAGGGCAAGGGGATGGCTGTGCTCGCGGTGATGGACTCGATTGCCGAAGAGACCGGCGCCTCGCTGGCCCAGATCGCGCTCGCCTGGGTTGCAGCGCAGCAAGGCGTCACCGCGCCGATCGCAAGCGCC
>VBDA01000356.1 GCA_005883655.1 Betaproteobacteria bacterium
ATTTGAACCCGACCGGAGCCTCGTAGAGTCCGCGACCCAGTCTCGCCGTCACGCGGTCGATCATCGCGCTGCTGACGACCGTCTTACCTACTGCCGCCGCCCGATTCCAGCGAACGCGGTTTTTGAACAAGTAGTCGATCGCCACCGCCAGATAATGATTTGAAGGCATCAAGCCCTCGCTCGGCGTCACGATGCCGTGGCGATCGTGATCGGTGTCGCAGGCGAAGGCGATATCGTAGCTGTCCTTGAGGCCGATCAACCGCCGCATCGCGTAAGCCGACGACGGATCCATGCGAATGCGGCCGTCCCAGTCCAGAGTCATGAAGCCGAACGTCGGGTCCACCACCTCGCTGACCACGGTCAGATCGAGCTTGTGGCGCTCGGCGATCCTGGCCCAGTAATGGACGCCGGCGCCGCCCAACGGATCCGCGCCCATGCGAATGCTGGAGGCCCGAATGGCATCGAAATCGATCACGCTGCCAAGACATGAAGTCATGCTCGCGCGTGGTCGCTGAGCGCTGCGCCCGATCGAAGGGAATCCGCCGCACGTCTTTCAAGCTGCCTTCGAGCAGCGCATTCGCCCTGGCTTCGATCCAACCGGTGACGTCGGTATCGGCCGGGCCGCCATTGGGCGGGTTGTATTTGAAGCCGCCGTTGTCGGGCGGATTGTGCGAGGGCGTCACCACGATGCCGTCGGCCAGTCCCGTTTCGCGTCCGCGGTTGTAAACGAGAATGGCGTGCGACACCGCCGGCGTCGGCGTGTATTCACCGCTCTTCGAGACCAAGGTTTCGATGCCGTTGGCGGCCAGCACCTCGAGCGCGCTCTCGAACGCTGGCACCGACAAGGCGTGGGTGTCGATACCGATGAACAGCGGCCCCTCGATTCCCTGCCGCTGGCGATAAAGACAGATCGCCTGGGTAATGGCAAGCACGTGCGCCTCGTTGAAGCTCTTGTCGAACGAGGTGCCGCGATGGCCGGAAGTGCCGAAGGAGACCCGCTGTGCGGGCAGCGTTGGATCGGGCTGCAGGCTGAAGTATGCAGCGATCAGCTTCGCAACATCCACCAACTGCGGGCCTTTCGCGGGCTGTCCGGCCAGCGGATTGATGTGCGTGCTCACCGGCGTCACTTGCGCAAATTGCGATAGCGCCGGATTAACGCATTGGTCGAGCTGTCGTGCGCGAGCACAGGATCGATGGCGCTGGAAATTTCCGCCGCTGTGCGCTTGGCCAGCGCCTTGCCGAGCTCCACGCCCCATTGATCGAAGGAGTCGATATTCCAGATCGCGCCCTGCACGAACACACTGTGTTCGTAGAGTGCGACCAGCGCGCCGAGCGTGTGTGGCGTGAGCCGCTCGCCAAGGATGGTGTTGCTGGGACGATTGCCCTCGAAAGTGCGATGCGGGACCAGGTCGTCGGGCGTTCCCTCGGCCTTTACTTCCCCGGCGGTCTTTCCGAAAGCCAGCGCCTCGCTCTGTGCAAACAGATTCGCCATCAGCAGGTCGTGCTGGTCGCCCAGGGGATTTAGAGCCTGGCAGAAGCCGATGAAATCGCAGGCGATGAGCCGCGTTCCCTGGTGGATCAACTGGAAGAACGAATGCTGGCCGTTGGTACCGGGCTCGCCCCAGTATATCGGCCCGGTCTGATAGTCCACGCGCTCGCCGTCGAGGGTGACGTGCTTGCCGTTACTCTCCATCGTGAGCTGCTGCAGATAGGCCGGGAAGCGCTTGAGATATTGGTCGTAAGGCAGCACGGCGACGGTCGGCGCATCCAGAAAATCGTTATTCCATATCGCCAGCAGCCCCAGCAGCAGCGGCAGGTTGTGAGTCCATGGCGCGCTTCGGAAGTGTTCGTCCATCGCATAAAACCCCGACAGCATCGCACGAAAGTTTTCAGCACCGATCGCGAGCATGGTCGAAAGCCCTATCGCCGACTCCATGGAGTAGCGGCCGCCCACCCAGTCCCAGAACCCGAACATGTTGTCGAGATCGATGCCGAATTTGGCAACCTCGTCGGCGTTGGTCGAAACCGCGACGAAATGCCGCGCCACCGCTTTTTCGTCGCCGAGCCCACGCAGGCACCAGGCACGCGCGGCGCGCGCGTTGGTCAGCGTCTCCAGCGTGGTGAAGGTCTTGGAGCAGATGATGAACAACGTCTCGCCGGGCTCGAGATCGCGTACGTTTTCCGAAAAATCGGTGCCATCCACGTTGGAGACAAAACGGAACGTCATGTCGCGCTGGCTGTAATGGCGCAGCGCCTCGTAGGCCATCACCGGGCCGAGGTCCGAGCCGCCGATGCCGATGTTGATGACATTGCGGATGCGCCTGCCGCTGTGACCGGTCCACTCGCCGCCGCGCACACGCGCGGCAAATGCCGTCATGCGGTCGAGCACGGCATGCACGTCCGGCACCACGTCTCTGCCATCGACGGCAATCCGTTCGCTCGGCGGCGCGCGTAAGGCAGCGTGCAGCACCGCGCGCCGCTCGGTGGTGTTGATCCTGTCGCCCCGGAACATGGCGTCGATGCGATCGCGCAAGCGACACGCTTCGGCAAGCTCGAGCAGCAAGCGCAGCGTTTCGTCAGTGATGCGGTTCTTGGAATAATCCAGGTAAAGGCCGGCCGCTTCCGCGGCCAGCCGCTCGCCTCGCGACGGATCGGCGGCAAACAGCTCGCGCAGGTGCAGGCGCTCGATCTGTCCGCGATGCCGAGCGAGCGAGCGCCACTGAGGGCGCTCGCTCAGAGACTGCCTTTCCGGAGAAGCGGAATCGCGCATGTCAGCCCTGCGTTTCAGTCTCATTCCGCCGCGCTAGCCGGCATGGGCGAGCGCGTCGCTCTTGTCCGCGATGCGCGTCATCAGCTCCTTCCACGACTTCGTGAATGCCTGCGCGCCGTCACGCTGCAGCTGGAGCGCAAGCGCGTCGGTGTCGATGCCGGCCTTGGCGAACTTCGCCAGCACCGCTTCGGCATCTCCGCCGTCCTCCGCCATCACGCTTTTGAGCTCACCGTGCTCGGCGAAGGCGCGCAGCGTCTTTTCGGGCATGGTGTCGATGGTGTCTGGTGCAGCCAGGGCCTCGACGTACAAGGTATCCGACGCCTTGGGGTCCTTGGTCCCGGTGCTGGCCCACAAAAGCCGCTGCGGTCGCGCGCCAGCCGCGGCGAGCTTCTCCCAGCGCGGCGACGCGAGCAGCTCACGGTATGCGCGGTAGGTTCGGCCGCCGATGGCGATGCCGAGTCGATTGCGCAACTCGGGCGGCACCTTGTCGGCCACCGCCTTGTCCCATCGGCTC
>VBDA01000357.1 GCA_005883655.1 Betaproteobacteria bacterium
GTCGTTGGCAAGCAGCGGTGAGACTTCCATCGATACCCAGCCATCGACGCCGTCGGTCGCATCGAAGACCGGACGGAACAAATCGGCGGCCCGTCGCAGATCTTCGAGCGCCAGCTCCGTGAAGAGCGCTTCGCCGGATTTTCCAGTCTTTGCCTTGTCGCGAATGCCTTGGTCGTAAGCGGCAGTATTGCCGATCGCCTCGTCGAAAATGGTCGGGTTCGAGGTCAGGCCGGTGACCGAAAACTCGTTGATGTAACGGCGCAGCGTGCCGTTGTCGAGAATCTCGCGGGTGATGTTGTCCAGCCAGAGACTCTGGCCGAGGTCGTGCAGCTCTT
>VBDA01000358.1 GCA_005883655.1 Betaproteobacteria bacterium
TCGCCTGACGCAAGTACTGCTCGATCATGCGATTGCCGATAAAGCCATCGCATACGCCGGACATGACTGCAGTCTTGTTGATCTTCTTGGCGACTTGCATGACGGTGACCAGCACATCCTTGGCGGTTTTTTCCCCGCGCACGACTTCCAGGAGCTTCATCACATTGGCCGGGCTGAAAAAGTGCATCCCGACCACGTCCTGCGGACGCCGGGTGAAGGCTGCAATCTTGTTGACGTCGAGGGTCGATGTGTTCGTGGCGAGGATGGCGCCTCGTTTTGCCACCGCGTCGAGCTTCTCGAACACCGCTTGCTTCACGGACATGTCCTCGAATACCGCCTCGATAACCAGATCGCCGGTCTTGATGTCGTCGTAGGACAGCGTCGGCTTGAGCAACGCCATATTCTGCCGGACCTTTTCCGGCGTGAGCTTGCCGCGCTTGACGGAACCGTCGTAATTCTTGCGTATGGTCGCCATACCCTTGTCGAGCGCCTCCTGTTTCGTTTCCAGGATGGTGACGGGGATCCCGGCGCTCAGAAAGTTCATCGCGATGCCGCCACCCATGGTGCCAGCGCCGATGACGGCAACGCTCGCGATCTTGCGTGCCGGCGTATTCTCGGGCACGTCGGGGATCTTCGCCGCCGCACGCTCGGCGAAAAATGCATGGCGCAGCGCCCGCGACTCCGGCGTTTGCACCAATTGCGTGAACAGCTCGCGCTCGAACATGAGGCCTTCGTCGAATGGCCTGCTCACGGCCGCGGCAACCGCATCGATGCACTTGAGCGGCGCGGGAAAGTTCTTCGCGAGCGGGCCTACGCTGTTCCGGGCGAACTGGAAAAACGCGTCGGCGTTCGGGAAGTCGATGTTCACGTCGCGCAAGCGCGCGAGCGGCCGGTGTTCCGCGACGACCTTGCGCGCGAACGCCAGCGCACCCGGCAGCAACTCATTTTCCAACAACGAACCCTCGATGATTTCGTCGATGAGCCTGGTGCCTTTGAATTGCTCGGAGGACACCGGCGCACCCGAGACGATCATGTTCAACGCCGCTTCCACACCGATCGCCCGCGGCAGACGCTGTGTGCCCCCCGCGCCGGGCAGCAGTCCCAGCTTCACCTCAGGCAGCGCGATCTTGGCCCCGGGCGATGCAACCCGGAAATGGCATCCCAACGCCAGCTCCAGTCCTCCGCCCATGCAGATGCCGCCGATGGCCGCGATGACCGGTTTGGCGTTGGCCTCGACGACGCGAATCACGCTGCGCAAAGTCGGCTCCGCCGTTGACTTGGGCGTATTGAATTCGCGGATGTCGGCGCCGCTCGAGAATGCCCTGCCGGCGCCGATGATGATGACGGCCTTGACGCTGGCATCGACGCTTGCCCGATCGATCCCGGCGACCAGGCCGGCGCGCAGTTCGTGATTCAGCCCGTTGAGCGGCGGGTTGTCGAGAGTGATCACGGCCACGCCGTCATGCAATTGAAAGTTAGCGCCGATGATGCTTGCTCCTTAGCTGACTGCTGTCACGCCGATAGCCGGCTTCGCGTCCTTAGACTTCGAGCCATTCCTTGCGCACCGCATCGTTGGCGCGCAGGTGCTGCGGTGTGCCCTCGAACACGATGTGCCCGTGGCCCATGACGTAGAGCCGGCGCGAGATGGCCAGAGCGATCGTCAGCTTCTGCTCGATCAACAAAATTGCGATCCCGCGCTCGGCGATCTTCTCCAACAGTCCGCGCACCAACTCCACCAGCTTCGGCGCCAGCCCTTCCGTCGGCTCGTCGACCATGATCAAATCGGGGTCGCCCATCAGCGTACGGCAAATCGTCAACATCTGCTGCTCGCCGCCGGAAAGTACGCCGCCGGCGGTGTCGGCGCGCTCGCGCAGCAGCGGAAAGAGCGCGAAGGTATCGTCGAGCGACCAGCGCCCGGTCTGTCCGGTGGACTTCTTCCCGAGGAGAAGATTCTCGCGCACCGTCAGGCCCGGAAATATCTCCCTGTCCTCGGGCACGTAGCCCAGGCCCCGGCGCGCGATCTGATGCGGCTTCAGTCCGTCGACACGTTCGCCCTTGAAGCGAATGCTGCCGACTGCAGCCACTTCACCCATGATCGTCTTGACGGTCGTCGAGCGGCCGGCACCGTTCCTTCCAAGCAAGCTGACGATCTCGCCCTCGCCGACGCGAAAGGAGATACCCTGCAAGATGTGGCTCTTGCCGTAGTAGGCATGTACATTGTCGAGCTCAAGCATGCGCGGCGCCACCCAGATACGAGGTTTGGACGTCAGTGTTCTGCCGTATGCGTTCAGGCACGTCGGTCGCGATGATCGCGCCATATACCAGCACCGAGATCCGATCGGCCAGATTGAAGACCACGCCCATGTCGTGCTCCACGATCACCAGGGTGCGGCCTCGCGAAACCGATCGAATAAGCTCGACCGCGCCTTCGGTCTCGCGCCGGCTCATGCCAGCCGTCGGCTCGTCTAGCAGGATGACTGACGAATCGCCGGCAATCGTGATCCCGATCTCCAGTGCCCGCTGCTCGGCATACGTCAGCACGCCTGCAGGCGTGTGTCGGCGCGCTGTCATCCCGATCTGCTCCAGCGTTCTTTCCGTCCTTTCGTTCGCGTCGCGCAGCTTGGCCACGCCGCGCCAGAAATTGTACCGGTAGCCCATGGACCACAGCAGGCTGCAACGGATGTTCTCGTAGACGCTCAAGCGCGGGTAGATGTTGGTCACCTGAAAGCTGCGCGCCAAGCCGCGCCGATAGAGCTCGAAGGGAGCATGACCCGCCACCTCTTCGCCGTTGACCCGAATCGACCCGCTGCTTGGCGCAAAGCGGCCGCTGATCAGATTGAAGAGCGTCGACTTGCCGGCGCCGTTCGGCCCGATGATGGCGTGCCGCTCGCCCCTGGTCACCTCGAGCGAGACTCCCCGAATGATGAGTGTCGCCCTGAAACTCTTGTGGACGTCGCGTAGCTCCAGCGCGCACGAACGCAGATCCGCAGCGGGTTCGGCGGCAATCATCTCGCTTCACTCGTGCCGTGCTCCAGTCCAGCTTCCTCGCTCGCCCGCTGCCATGCCGCCGCGACGTGGCGCCATGTCTTGCGAAATGCATAGAAGCCGCCGACCGCCAGGAGCGCGGCCACGGCCCAGGGCCATGGCGTCGCGGTATCGATACCGACCCAGAACAGGTTCATCCGGGACCCGGATTCCGGCTGCGTGGAGAGGCGGTAGTTGATCTCGAGCAGCACGACTGCGCCCAGCAGCATAACCAGCGCAGGGATCGCCGCGAGAGCGTACGCCTTGATCACGCTCCCGAACGCCCGCGTCCGGACGATGGGACCGTGCATCATGATCAGTCCCGCAAGGCCGCCGGGCGCGAA
>VBDA01000359.1 GCA_005883655.1 Betaproteobacteria bacterium
GTCCGAACACGTGCGGGCCGGCGGCGCGGTTGGCGGTGAGACCTTCCTCGCCTCCGGACAAGCTTCGCAACATCCGTGACGCGGCGAAGACCAACTCGCCGACTCCCAGCGAAATCAGGGCAAACACCACGCCGGCACGTCGCGTGGTAAGCGAGCCGAACAGCATGCCGAAGAAAAGCCCGGCGGCAGCACCGGCGAGAGGGACCAAAGGCATCGGAAGCCCGAACCCGGCGTTGATCGCCCGCATCACG
>VBDA01000360.1 GCA_005883655.1 Betaproteobacteria bacterium
CGTTGCGTTGCTGGTGTCAGTCTTGCTGTCGGCCTGCGGCACGCTGCCAACGCAGGTCGATCGGCCGTTTTCGCCGGCGCAGCAACCTTCCGCCGACAGTCCGCTGGTCCGGATCGCGCACGACTCCAGCCCCGCGCCGACACTGACGGGGTTTCGGCTTCTGCCGGATGGTTTCTATTCGCTCGATGCCCGGATCCAGCTTGTCCGCAGGGCCCGCGACTCACTCGACGTCCAGTATTATCTGATTCAAGACGATCGCACCGGCCGCCTGCTGATGCGCAACTTGCGTGACGCCGCATCGCGCGGCGTGCGAGTTCGGTTGCTGGTGGACGACCTTTACACGGCAGGCGGCGACCCGATGTTTCGCGGCCTGGCGGCGTTCCCGAACGTGGAAGTACGCCTGTTCAATCCTTTTTGCTGCGCACGACAGAGCGTCGTCAGCAGATACGTTGCATCGATTGCCGATTTCAGGCGGCTCAATCACCGGATGCATAACAAGCTCTTCATCGCCGACGGCGTGGCCGCTGTCATGGGGGGGCGCAACATCGCAGATGAATACTTTGCGCGTAGCGCGACGAGCAACTTCGTAGATGTGGACGTATTCGTCGTGGGTCCCGTTGTCCGTCAGCTCGCGAGCATCTTCGACGTTTACTGGAACAGCCAGCAGGCCTATCCGGTGGAGGCCATCCTCGGTAAATCCGCAGACGACGAGGTGGCGCGACGCAGCTTCGACCACCTCGTCGACGACGGAGAGCAAATGAGGTCGCTCGTCTTGCCGCCGTTCGACATCCTGGGTTACGGCCCGATAAGCGACGATCTCGATGCCGGACGTCTCGGGCTCGTTTGGGGCACCGCGGTTGCGTTTGCCGATCAGCCCGGCAAGGTCATGGCAACGTCGGCCGAAATGGCGCGATCGATGAGCGCACAGATGAATGTCATGGATCGGGTCATGGAATCGAAGAGCGAGGTTGTCATTTCTTCCCCGTACTTTATTCCAGGGTCGATGGGCGTGCGGGAATTCGGCGACTTGAGAAAACGCAATGTCAAGATCACCATCCTCACCAATTCGTTCGCGGCAAACGACGTCCCCCTGGCTCATACGGGATACGCGCGCTACCGCGTAGAATTGCTGCGGACCGGCGTCGACATCTATGAGCTAAGCCCAACGCGCATCCAGCACAACGAACGGCTCATGCTTCCTGGCGCATCGCTTGGCCGTCTGCACGCCAAGATGGCAGCGATCGACCAATCGACGGTTTACATCGGGTCGGTGAATCTCGATCCGAGATCCGAGAGCGTGAACACCGAGCTCGGACTCTTCGCCCGGTGTCCGGAGCTTGCGAAGGAAGTTATCCGTGTAATCAATATCAGCAAGCTGCAAAGCTCCTACCGGCTGCGATTCGCCCCTGATGGCAAGAGTCTGGAATGGCTGACGACGGATGATCAAGGAGAGGTTGTGCTGTCCCAGGAGCCCGAGGCTACACCGCTTATGCGCCTTCAGAACATGTTGCTCGCGCCTTTCGTGCCCGAACAACTGCTGTAGCGACCCGCGTTTAGTGGATCAGCCGAACGTGAATGCAAACGCCTCCACGCCCGAATCGAGAAACTCGATTTCGAACTGTCGGTCGGCGATGGGCTTCTGTTGGCGGATGAGCTGATACAGCCGCTGCTCGGTGATCGTGCCGTTTCCTTGCTCGTCAACGTCAATTCCGTGAGCAGCGCCTGGTGGCTGTCCATCAATGAGCACTCGAAATCGCACGGGAGTTCCTCGCACTGCTGGCCCCATGACGAGATGAAGATCACGGGCATGGAAGCGATACGCAATCCGCCCGTTGGCTTTGTTCAGCACAGTGGCTCGTTTCTCCACCGTCCAATCGCCCGACAGGGCCCAATTGTTGAGTTTCAATCGCGCAGGGACGGCGTAGACGTTAGGCTTGTCCAATACTGCGCCGCCGCGAGACGCAAAATTCTCAGTGCGCTCATAGCCGACATAGTTTTCCGGAGACTTCAAGCTGCTCCAGTCGGCGGCAACTTCCGCACCACGGGCATCGACCGAAACCAGGTCATGACCGATGCCGCCGGTTCCGGCCTCGGACAGTAATTGTTGAATGATCCTTTCCGACTGTTCGTATTCACCCTCGCCGAATTGATGATGCCGAACGCGCCCTTGCGCATCGACGATATAAAGGGCTGGCCAATATTCGTTCTTGAGAGCACGCCATATCGCAAAGTCGCTATCGATCGCGATCGGATAATCGACCCTCATCTCCTTCGCGGCTCGGCGAACGTTGTCGACGTTCTTCTCGAATGGGAACTCAGGAGAGTGCACGCCGATCACGACTAAACCCTGATTCTTGTATTTCTCGGCCCACGCGCGGACATAGGGAAGCGTGCGCAGCCAATTGATGCAGGTATAGGTCCAGACGTCGATCAGGACGACTTTTCCGCGCAGGCCGGCTGCCGTCAATGGCGGCGAATTGAGCCACTCATTCGCACCGCCAAGAGAAGGAAACTCGCCTTCAATGGGCAATTTAACCGTTGCGGGCGTCGTTTGCTGCGCCACGCTTTTGTCCTCGGCTAAGGTTTTGATCGGAATCGCGGTCGCGGTGGAGAGTATTGCGGCCAGCAGGAGCTTGTGTGCCTTCATGATGAATGCTCCGGTTCAGGCTGATGCTGATCAATAAGCGTCGACGTCGACGACGGCTTGGGCAAAGGCCTGCGGGGCTTCCTGAGGCAGATTGTGCCCGATGCCCCCCTTGATAAGCCGGTGCGAATATTTGCCCGAGAATTTCTTGGCATAGGCACTTGCGTCCAGGTGCGGCGCACCATTGGCATCGCCTTCAAGGGTAATGGTCGGCACGGTGATGACCGGACCCTCGGCAAGCCGCCTGTCCAGATCGGCATATTTGGGCTCGCCTTCGGCCAATGCCAGCCGCCACCGATAATTGTGGATCACGATGCTGACGTGATCCGGATTGTTGAAGGACGCGGCGCTACGATCGAACGTCGCGTCATCGAAGTTCCACTTCGGCGAAGCGATCTGCCAGATGAGCTTCGCAAAGTCGTGCCGGTATTTGTCGTAGCCAGCCCGACCGCGTTCGGTGGCGAAATAGAACTGGTACCACCATTCGAGCTCAGCCTTTGGGGGCAAGGGCATCTTGCCGGCCTCCTGGCTTCCGATCAGGTAACCGCTCACGGATACCATGGCCTTGCAGCGCTCCGGCCAAAGCGCCGCCATGATGTTGACCGTCCGCGCCCCCCAATCAAAACCGGCGAGAGTCGCCTTCTCGATTTTGAGCGCATCCATCAGAGCGATGATATCGACAGCGA
>VBDA01000361.1:0-396 GCA_005883655.1 Betaproteobacteria bacterium
TGATTTGGATCGTTGGCATCCAATGCAGAACTGAAGACGAGGTCAAATTCAACGCGTGGTACGACGACGTTCATGTTCCCATGTTGTTGAAGGGTGATTGCGTCAAAAGAGTGACCCGCTTCAAGTTGGCCGATGAGACGTATCACGTGGGAGCGACGACCCAGGGATGCCCGAACTATCTGACGATCTATGAATTCGAAAATCGGGAGCGGTTTGATTCATGGATGACTGGTCAAGCGCGCGCTGAAGCCGGAGGCGACAAGGCGAAGATCTGGTCCGAAAACCCATACGAAGTCAAGTGGGCGACCAGATACGACCTCGTCAAAGCTTGGAACTGAACACAAAAAGGCGCATGAATTGCTATGAACGCACTAGTTAAGAAATTCCTGCACGTTT
>VBDA01000361.1:538-1202 GCA_005883655.1 Betaproteobacteria bacterium
GACTGAAATCAATTTGATCGAGTACACAAATCCAACAACGGTCGCTGGCGATGGTCCTTACGAGATGATGAACCATGTGGGCATCACACGTTTGGCATTTCTTGTCGAAAACGTCAGAGACGCATTCGACAAGATCCAGGTTTATGAAGGCGTTGAAATCGTCTGCGAGCCCAAGGACATCGTTATCCGTGAGCCCGGCAAGAATTTCACGATGACCTGGTTCAGCTTCAAGGATCCTTACGGTGTATTCATCACCATCACGGAACCTCCAAAACCATAAACAATGTTCTGTTCAGTTCAAGGAGTCTAGGAGGCGAAATGCAGATCGATGTTCTGGTTGATGTGAAGACGACCATAGGCGAAGGTCCTGTATGGGATGTGCAGGAGCAGCGCTTGTACTGGATCGACGTCGTCGGCTGCCGCGTTTTTCGGTGCACTGCTGACGGACGCGAGGTTCGTGCATGGGACTTGCCAGACGCGATAGGCTCCATGGCGTTGCGTCGCGGTGGCGGCGCAGTCTTGTCGCTGGCCACTGGGTTTCACTTCCTGGACTTCAACACGGGCGACACGCAGCTGATCGTGAACCCCGAGCCCGACAAGCCACACACCCGGTTGAACGATGGCAAGGTGGATGCGCGTGGGCGCTTCATCGTGGGAAGCATGG
>VBDA01000361.1:1258-2384 GCA_005883655.1 Betaproteobacteria bacterium
TATCCAACGGGCCGTGCTGGAGTCCCGACGGTTCGACCTTCTATTTCTCTGACTCCTTCTCCGGTGAGATCTGGGCGTACGACTACGACCTCGAGACCGGCGCCATCGCCAACCGGCGCACCTTCACGAAGGCGGGCATCACGCCCGGGATTGCGACCGATGGATCGACGGTCGACGCCGAAGGATTTCTTTGGAATGCCCAGGTCTTCCAGGGCAAGCTGTGCCGCTACGCGCCCGACGGCAGCCTGGATCGCGTCATCGAGATGCCGGTCAAGAAGGTAACGAGCGTCAACTTTGGAGGCCCCGACCTGGACATTCTTTATGTCACGTCCATGACCAAGCCGCCCTTGCCCCATCTCCCTGGTGACGGCGTGTTGCGAGGAAGCCTCTTTGCGATACGTGGCCTCGGCGTAAAAGGCGTGCCCGAACCCCGCTTTGGTGGCTGAGCTTGCCAAGGCCAGGCGTTTCAACAGCAGGAGCATTACGAATGGATAGCAATATGAAGATCGAATCGAAAGCCATGACCGGGACAAGAAACGGCGTGCGCAGCGGGGCCGATTACATCGCCTCCCTCCAGGATGACCGTTCCGTCTGGATTGATGGCGAGCGCATCAAGGACGTGACGGTCGACCGCCGTTTCCGGGGCGCGATTCAATCCATCGCGGATCTTTACGACATGCAGTGCGATCCCGCCCTGACGGACAAGATGACGTTCCTGTCGCCGTCTTCCGGCGCGCGCGTGGGTCTGTCCTTCATTCAGCCGCGCTCCGCCGAGGACCTGCGCCGCCGGCGCGACATGATGAAGACCTGGATGGATGCCGTGGGCGGCATGATGGGCCGCACCCCCGACTTCCTGAACGTGATGGTAAGCGCCTACGCCTCGGCACATCAACTGTTCGCGGTCGGCGGCGAAAGATTCGCACAGAACATCGTGAACTACCACGAGTTCATTCGGGAAAACGACCTCGCGCTGACCCACTCGCTGGTGTCGCCGGACATCGACAAGCGCAAGCAGATGTTCGAGCAGCCGGGAGACATGGTAATGCGGGTCGTTCGGGATTCCGATGCCGGCATCTACGTTTCGGGCGCCCGTTCGGTTGCCACCCTCGGCCCATTGGCCAACGAG
>VBDA01000361.1:2409-6048 GCA_005883655.1 Betaproteobacteria bacterium
CCACTGGTGAAAGAGGCTGAAGCCTATGCGGTCGGGTTTGCCGCCCGCATCGACACGCCCGGCATGAAGATGATCTGCCGCCCTTCTCTTCCCACCAGAGGCCGGTTTGCCAACGACCCGCTCTCGGCCCGCATGGACGAGATGGACGCGGTTGTCTGGTTTGAGGACGCGTTCATCCCGTGGGAGCGCGTTTTCATGTACCGCAGCATCAAAGCCGTGGAATCCGCGATGAAGTCGCCCTCTGGCCCGCATGGATCACACCAATCGGCCACGCGCTCCTTGGCAAAGATGGAATTCCTGTTGGGAATCGCCTACAACCTGGTGGAAGTGAACCACAGTAAATTCCCGCCAGTGATGGGTCTGCTGTCGGAATTGGTCGCCTTTGTCGAGACCTTGCGCGGGATGGTTCGCGTGGCAGAAGTTGATTGCATTCCGGGGCCCAATGGTACCGTCGTTCCCTATGAGCCGCCGCTCAATGTGGTACGCGCCCAATATCCGGCGATGCATGCCCGAGCGCTGGAAATCCTGCAGTTCCTCGGCGCCGGCAACCTGGTTGTGGCGCCGACTATTGAGGATCTGAAGAGCGAAAGCGGTCCGGCCATCGAACGGTATTGCGCAGGGGCGGACATTCCGGCCGAACGCAAGATGCAATTGATGCGTCTTGCCTGGGATGCATCGTGCTCGTCGTTCGCCGGGCGACAGAATTTGTACGAAAAGTTCTTCGCGGGCGATCCCTGGCGCAATGCAGCTATCCGGGCCGAGCGGTATCCGAGCGCCCGCGAAGCGCAAGACCGTGTCTGGGCTTTCCTCGATCGCAATGGCGAGTGGGAGGAGCGCATTAACGGCGGTCTCTCGAAGAGTGCTCAGTGACGCCACAGCGCATGAAAGCTCATAAATTCAACTAGGCGAGAGCAGCATGGCCCGTATCCCCTTGCCAACGCAAGCCGACGAACCCGAGGCATTCGCGCTGATTCACGCCAAGCGCAGTCACGCGCCGAATGCGGAGATTTTCCGGGCGATTGCCATTTGTCCAGAGATCCTTGAGGCATTCATTCCCATGGCCGACGCTATTCGCAAGGGCTACGGTATCGATCCCAAATTGCGAGAGATGGCAATTGTGATGACGTGCCAGACGATGGGCACAAGTTACGAGCACAACCCGCATTGGAATCGGGCCATCAAGGAAGGCGTGCCGAAGGAAAAAATGCTGGCGCTTTGGGATTTCGAAAAGAGCGATCTTTTCTCCGATCTTGAAAAGGCCGTCCTTCGTCTGGCACGGGATGCTACCCGTGCGCCAGCGCAGGTCAGCGCCGAGGTTTGGAACGCCGTTCACCTCCAACTTGGCAGTCAGCAGAGTCTGGCGCTCCTGTTCAATATTGGTTGGTACAACATGACTGGTCGATTGACTGGTCCACTCGATCTTAGCGATGAGGCCGGGTTCGCTCGACTCTGAATACACAAGGAGACCAACCATGCCGCTGCCAAAACCCGTCTACTATCCGCCCTTCAACATCACCCGGTCGAGCCACGTCATCATGACGTCACGCGATCTGGAGGCAAGCCGGGCCTTCTACGAACAGGTCGTGGGGCTGGTCGTAAGCGACTACGACGCGGACACCCTGTACTTCCGCGGGTTGGAAGAGGTGTGCCACCACAGTCTGGTCATCAAGCGCCGCACCCAAGCGCAGGAATGCGACGCCATCGGTTTCAGGGTTCTCACGGAAGAAGAGCTGGAAAAGGCCGGTCATTTCTTCAAGGCGAGAGGTCTGTCGACGTGTTGGATCGAGGTGCCGTATCAGGGCCGCACTCTCAGCGTGATCGACCCTAGTGGGACGCCGGTGCATTTCTGCGCCACCATGCAGACGAAACCCCGTCTCTACACGCAATTCGAAAACTTCAAGGGCGGCGCTGCCATGCGCTTCGATCACTACCAGGTTCTCGTGCCGGACATGCAGGCCCAGACCGATTTCTATGCCGAGATGGGGTTTCGTATCTCAGAGTACATGGCTCTCGATTCGAAACTGATCGCGACATTCATGTTCCGTAAACCCGGCACGCAGGATATCGTCTTTTTGGAAAATGCGGGCCCACGCCTGCATCACTTTGCCTATACGGTTTCCGATTCACACAGCATCCTGCGCGCCTGCGACATCGCCGGCAATATGGGCATGGGCGACGTGGTGGAGCGGGGGCCCGGACGGCACGGCCCGGCGGGTGTGCTGTTCGTTTATTTGCGAGATCCCGATGGCCACCGGGTGGAATTGTTCTGTGACCACTATCTACTCATCGATATCGAGGTTGAGCCTGTGGCTTGGGATGTGCGAAAGCCCGGCCTGTCGTTGCGGTGGGGATTGCCGCCCCAGGCTTGCTGGTTCCACGAAGCAACCCATTTCACCGACGTCAAGGTCGTGGAACTGGATGGCAAGAGAGGCCCGGTGATGACGCTCGAGCGCTACCTCTCGGAAAAGGCACTTGCCAAGTCCGGTTCCTAGTTCTGCATGGGGACACTTCGGCGGCCCCGGCATGGCGTTACCGCATCGACCAGAAGATCGGAGATAATTCGGATGACAACAAAGACATCGACCAACAGCGACCTGCGCAGCGGCGCGGCCAAAGCAGGCCCGGGCTTCGATGGCCGCGCATTGCGGGACGCGTTTGGCTCTTTCGCCACAGGCGTGACGATTGTCACCACGTCTGGGCCGGCCGGCGCGGATATCGGTTTTACGGCGAACAGCTTCTCCTCCGTGTCCCTTGATCCGCCGATGGTTCTCTGGAGCCTTGCGCGGACATCCTTAAGCATCGACGCTTTCCGCAACTGCGCGCATTTCGCAGTGCATATCCTGTCTGCCGATCAGGAAGCGCTGTCGGCGCGCTTTGCGAGCAAGAGTATCGATCGGTTTGGCGGTCTTGCACTCGATCGCGGGCCGGACGGTATTCCGATGTTGCAAGACTGCATGGCCCGCTTCGCGTGCAAGCTGGCTTATCAATACGAGGGCGGCGATCACGTCATCTTCGTCGGAGAGATTCTCGATTTCAGCCATTCCGCGCGCAAGCCACTGGTCTTCCACGGCGGGCGATACGGCATGTTGCTTCCCAAGCAAACCGCTGCGGCGGAGCCAGCGGATGCGCTCAGCAATCTGTCGTCAGATGATTTGCTATACCAGGTCTCGAACGCCTACTTCCGGACACGGCACGCCGTGATCGACAAACTTGAGCACCATGGCTGGTCGGCCGAGGAGTATGCCGCGCTCAGCATCATTGGCCGGGAGGACGGGCTGCGCATACCCGAGATCGTGGCGCGAAGCGAAAAATTGCGCGGCCAGGCGATCTCCGCCGCGATCGTTCAGAAGCTCATCGCGCATCGCTTGCTTCGTGAGGTCGATTCCACGGATGGACATGCAAGGGTCAGGTTGACCCCGGAAGGCCGCCTTTCGGTCTTGGAACTTATCGCGATACGGAAGTCGAGCGAGGCCGATGTCCAAGGCAGTTTGGACCCGAGCGAAGTGCAACTGCTGAAACACCTCCTGTCTCGGCTCGGAAATTCCGCCGACGCTGTGACATCAGCGTAAGCGTCCAAACCGCGACGTTGATTGACCGACGGAAATCGGACCACATCATTTGGCTTTGTGCCAGATCCGA
>VBDA01000362.1 GCA_005883655.1 Betaproteobacteria bacterium
CTCACCGTGCTCTCTCAGCCATTCGCGGGTGTTGTCCTTGCCTTGGCCGATCTTGTCGCCGTTGTACGCGTACCAGGCACCCGACTTCTCGATGATGTTATGCATCACGCCAAGCTCGACGATTTCGCCTTCACGAGAAATACCTTCACCGTAGAGAATATCGAACAGCGCCTCGCGAAACGGCGGCGCGATCTTGTTCTTGACGACCTTCACCCGCGTTTCATTGCCGACGACTTCCTCGCCGCGCTTGATGGCGCCAATGCGGCGGATGTCGAGCCTCACCGAGGCATAGAACTTGAGTGCGTTGCCGCCGGTGGTCGTCTCCGGGTTGCCGAACATCACGCCGATCTTCATCCGGATCTGATTGATGAAAATCACCAGCACGTTGGCGCGCTTGATATTCGACGTGAGCTTGCGCAGCGCCTGACTCATCAGCCGGGCCTGCAGGCCGGGAAGCTGGTCGCCCATTTCGCCTTCGATTTCCGCCTTGGGCACGAGCGCGGCAACCGAGTCGATGACAATGATGTCGACTCCGCCCGAGCGCACCAGCATATCGGCGATTTCCAGGCCCTGCTCTCCCGTATCCGGCTGGGAAATGAGCATCTCACCGACATTCACCCCCAGCTTGCCGGCATAGACCGGATCGAGCGCGTTCTCGGCGTCGATATAGGCGGCGACTCCGCCGACCTTTTGCACCTGCGCCACCACTTGGAGGCAGAGCGTCGTCTTGCCTGAGGATTCGGGTCCATAGACCTCGACCACGCGCCCACGCGGCAGGCCGCCGACACCGAGCGCGATGTCCAGGCCAAGCGATCCGGTCGACACCACCTGCAGGTCGTTCTGGACCTGGGCCTCGCCCATCTTCATGATCGAGCCCTTGCCGAACTGCTTTTCAATCTGCGCCAGCGCGGCGACCAGCGCTTTGCTCTTGTTGTCGTCCATAGCATTCATTCCGTTGGATTTTGCGAGAGAGAGGCTCATTGGGTAGGCTCTTTGGTGATCAGGGTGGCCCATTATTGCATAGAACGAACGTTCGATACTAGTCCTGTGCCCTAGGCCAGACGGTCTATAAGGCCCTCGAGTGCCGCCTGGACCGAGGCTTGGCGGACCGCCGCGCGGTCCCCATCGAATTGTCTCTTGAGCGCCTGCAAATGGTCGGGACCGGCCCACGCAAACCATACCGTTCCGACCGGTTTGTCGGGCGATCCTCCGTCCGGCCCGGCGATGCCGGTAACGGCGACCGCCCACTGCGCCGCGGAGCCGCGAACGGCACCTTGCGCCATCGCCTTGGCGGTCTCTTCGCTGACGGCGCCAAAGCGCTCGATCGTCGACGAGGCCACGCCAAGCTGCTGCTCCTTGGCCAGATCGGAGTAGGTGACAAATCCCCGCTCGAACCAGCCCGAACTGCCGGCAATCGAAGTAATAGCGCCCGCTACTAGGCCTCCGGTGCAGGACTCCGCCGTCGCGATCATGGTGCCGCGCGCGAGCGCTGCCGCGCCCAGCCTCTCTGCCTGCGCCAGCAGTGGATCCTCGATTTTTTTGCTCATTATCGTTCCAAGGCTCGGCCCCGGTACCAGTAATCGTAGAGCGGCGCAAAGCCGAAAGACCGGTAAAGCGCAAGCGCCGCCTTATTGTCGGCGGTGACCTGGAGATAGGCGATCTGCGAGCCTTGCCGCGACGCCTCCGTGAGCAGCGCACGCACGATCGCCCGCCCCAGGCCCTGCCGCCGATGCGTTGGCGCGGTGTTCACCGCGAACAAACCGACGTGCGCGTTTTCCAGCTTAGCCAACCCACAGGCAACGACCTCGCCCTGGCGACGAATAATTGCGCCGATGTGCGGCAATGGATAGGACTTTGCCCGCTCGATCGCAGCCGAGAGCGCGTCACCGGCGCGATCGAGCAGACCAGCAGCCATTTCCTCCCATCGCGGTACGTCGACGATTTCGGCCGCATCCGGCACCCCGGAAACTCGGCTGGCCGCCCGCACGTCGGCGCGCAATACCAGCGTCCGCTCGAACTTGCTCCAGCCGAGGCGTTCCAGATAGGCATCGAGCTCCGGCGGGTCCGAGAAAGGCAGCATGCGGAAGATCGCCGGCAAGCTCATGGATCGGTAAAAATGGAGACAGTAGTCCACCTTCTGCGCAAGCGGCAGCGACGTTGAATAGAATGCGTTGACGCAGCGCAGCCGCTTGGTCGGCCCCGGCCGATATCCAAGCAGCCACCCGTCGTAAACGAGCGATTGAAAGGCTCCGGAGGCGTTGAGCGCCAGCTCCTCCAATCGCCGCGCTTCGAGCCTGATCGACTCGGCGCTCGTGCGCGCAGAGCTCACGCCGATACCCGCTGCCATAGCGCGAGCACTACCACCGTGTAGAACGCGGCGACGATATCGTCCGCCATGACGCCGAAACCGTTATGCCATTCACGGTCGATGATGTTAGCCGGCGGTGGCTTGACGATGTCGAACAGACGAAACAACAGGAAGGCGAAGGCCTGCCGCACCGGGTCGGTTCCGACAAAAAAGAGTACCAGCAAAAAGGCGACGACCTCATCCCAAACGATGGCGCCGTGATCGGCAACGCCCAATGCGCGGCCGGTTCGGTCGGCGGCCCACACGCCGGCGGCAAACGTGATTGTCACCACGATCAGATAACCGGCGTCGTCCACCGTCGCGTGCAAGAGTGCCGCGAGCGGCAATGCGACCAGCGTGCCCACCGTTCCCGGCGCCATCGGCGACAGGCCGGCGCCGAAGCCGAGCGCGATAAAATGCGCCGGATGCCCGAACAGGAATGCGATCGTCGGCGTCCTTTTCACGTCGCGAAGTGATCGTGGGCACGCGGTGTGAAAGTATTTTTCACGCCGCGAAATGATCGTAGGCTTGTGGCAGAGGCAGAAGTGGCCCCGACGAATCCTGAACGACTAATCCGACTTCGGCGGCGATGGTTCCGACACGATGCAGCTCAAGCCCTAGCTCGATCGCAAGCGTCACGACGCGTCGATCGTGCGCTGGCGCGGCGGTGAAGCATAGTTCGTAATCGTCGCCACCCGCGAGCAGACACTGGAGCGCGATGTCATGCGCCGAGCTCGCGAGTTGCCGGTCGAGCGCCTTCGAACGAGGAATCGAGGCCAGCTCCAGTACCGCGCCCACTTTCGACGCTTCGAGGACGTGTCCGAGATCGCCGACCAGACCATCGGAAACATCGATCGCGGCCGACGCGATACCGCGCAACTGTATACCGAGAGCGACCCGCGGCGCGGGCCGCAAAAGCGCGTTCCAACAAGCGGCGGCTTCATCGGCGGTAAGAACAACCCGGCCGGCGTGATGCGCGAGTGCAAGCGACGCATCGCCGAGCGCGCCGGATAGCCA
>VBDA01000363.1:0-4046 GCA_005883655.1 Betaproteobacteria bacterium
CGAGCTAATGCCGGGCGATCTGGTCTTTTTCAATACCCGCCGGTTGCAGTTTTCCCATGTCGGTATTTACCTCGGCGAAGATCGTTTTATTCATGCACCGCGACAAGGCGGAGAGGTCGAGGTCGTTACGCTGTCCAAGGTCTATTGGCAAAAGCATTTCGACGGCGCCCGTCGCCTGGTCGATGCGCTGCCCGCTCTAATACCAAGCGCCCACGCCGAAACGGCGTCGATCGACGCTCCGCCGTCGGGCGCTGGATCCTTCGCGGCGACCACAATATCACCTGAGGAAGTCCTGCCCTGAGCTGTCTGCCGTTACTTCGTGGCAACGGCGGTGGCAAAGATCTACTCCCGAGCGCCGCGCTCGCGCAGTTCCTTTTCTATACTGTCGAATCCGCCGCGTTGCGCCCACCTCAATGCTGAGGCACCGTTCTCGCCCCGGTGGTTGGCGCTCGCCCCTTTGGCGAGCAGCAGAGACACCGTGTTGGCATGTCCGCCGCGAACAGCCATCATCAAAGCCGTGATCCCGTTCGGTCCTTCGGCATCAACCTTGGCCCTCGCCTCGAGCAGATAGCGTACGACCTCGTCGCGGCCACCGGTCGCCGCATAGATGAGCGGCGTCCACCCGTCGGCGTTGATTGCCGCGCCGTGAGCGACCAGCTTCTTGACGATCGCCAGCTGTCCTCCGATCGCCGCTACCAGAATCGCGCTGTCGCCAAAGCGATTTCTGGCATTGACCTTGGCGCCCGCCCGCAAAAGCACTTCTAGAGTCCGCTCGTATCCCAAGCGCGCCGCGACCAGCAGTGCGGGATCTCCGTTGAGGTCGACGGTGTTCGGATCCATACCGCGCGCCAGCAGCGCCGCGACTTCATCGGTGCGATCGGCTGCCACGGCCATATTGAAGCGATCGAAAAGAGCCTGCGCGTGGAGCGTCGCCGGTGCGGCACAAGAGATCAGAGTTGCCAACAGCGCCGTAAGCAACATACGGCAGCCGCGCCGCCGTGATCCGTCAATGAGGAGCATGATTCGGCACCCCGAACAAGCGAAAAAAGTTGCCGGATGTCACCGCGGCGACCTCTTCCAATGGCATGTCGCGAAGACGGGCGATTTCCTCGGCGACATAACGGACGTACGCGGGCTCGTTGAGCTTGCCGCGGAAAGGCACCGGCGCCAGGTACGGCGAGTCGGTCTCGATCAGCATTCGGTCGAGCGGTACACGGCGCGCGACATCCTTGATCTCCTGCGCATTCTTGAAAGTGACAATGCCGGAAAAGGAAATGTGAAATCCGAGATCGAGAGCGCCTTGTGCGACCTCCCAGCGCTCGGTGAAACAGTGCATGACGCCTCCTGCCTCGCCGGCCTTTTCCTCACGCATGATCGCGAGCGTATCGGCGGCGGCTGATCGGGTATGGATCACCAGCGGCTTGCCGCACTCGCGCGCTGCCCGAATGTGGGTTCGAAAGCGGCTACGCTGCCACTCCAGGTCGCCGGAGACTCGAAAGTAATCCAATCCAGTCTCGCCGATCGCCACCACCTTTTCGCGCCGGGAGAGCGCGGTCAGCGTATCGATCGACGGCTCGGGCGTGTCCTCGTAGTCCGGATGAACGCCGACGCTGGCGTAGATGTTCGGATGATCGGCCGCGAGCTGAAGCACGCCGGGCAACTCCGGCAGATTGACGCCGATGCAGAGTGCGTGCGTGACGCGGTTCCTGGCCATCGAGGCGAGCACATCGGGAAGCTTGCTCGCGAGCTCGGGAAAATTGATGTGACAGTGGGAGTCGACGAACACGGCACAAGAGCGGAAAGGTCAGGAAACGATCATCGACGGCTTGTCGTCGGGCGCCTGGTGCAACGCGCTCCGATGGCACCACGCCATAGCTTGTGATCGAAACGCAGCGCGTCTCTTCGCGCGGCTCAACGCTACATGGTGTGCGTCGGTCGATTCGATGCCAGCGATTCCGCGAGGATCTTTTCGATGGTAGCCCGAGCCGAGGCGCCGGTATCGTCGGCTGTGAACTGAACGCCGATGCCCTGCGTGCGGTTGCCCTGAACGCCCTCGGGCGTCACCCACACCACTTTGCCCTGAACCGCAATTCGCTGCGGATCGTCCATCAGCGACAGCAGCATGAATACTTCCTCGCCGAGCTGGTAGACGCGACTGGTGGGAATGAAGATGCCACCGCCCTTGAGGAAAGGCATGTACGCGGCGTACAGCGCGGCCTTTTCCCGAATGTTGAGCGAAAGCACGCCCGGTCGCGAAACCGTGACCGGGCCGGAACCTCCGTTGGGACGATCGGTTGCCATGCTAATTCACTTGACCTTTGGCGAACAACTTACGGTATTCGATCAACAGCGCTTCGGCGACCCATCGCGGCTGCAGCGGATGGGAAAGCAGCGCGCGCTGTCCGAGCAGCTCTCGATAATAGCGGAACAGGGGCACCAGTGCCACCCGGCCGGCAAGCCGCGTCAGCGCCTGCCTGTGATCCGGGTTGAATGAAGGTGCCGCTCCCGCCGCCACCGATGCGAGGTCCGCGGTCCAGGCAAGAAGCCAATAGACCGCGTTGGCGAGCTGAGTCTTGCGTTCGTCTTTCGGAGCGCTGTCGAGGCGCGCGCCGAATGCGAGCGGTGAAAGCCGCTCCGGCTGAGCCAGCTGCAGCAGCAGATGATCGCGCTCGCGTTGAATGTCAGCGGCTGAAAGCGCGAGCGCGAGCAGCGGCGCGCCACCGGCTTGGGCGAGCACCAGGTCGGGGTCGGCAATGCCTATGCTGTTCTGGGCCAGCCAGGCCGCGGCGGCGGCGCGCTCGGGTTCCGGCGCGGGAAGCCGCCGGCAGCGACTGACGATGGTCGGCGGCAAGCGCGCGGGCTGATGACTCACCAGCAACAGAAATGTTCCTGCGGGCGGCTCCTCGAGCGTTTTGAGCAACGCATTCGCCGCCGCTGCATTCATGGCTTCCGCGGGCGCGATCAATCCCACCTTGGCGCGCTGCCGATGCGGCGACAGTTGGCTGAATTCGATCAATTCGCGCACGCGCTCGACGTTGATCGCATCCGTTGGGGTACGGTTCCCTTCCTCGTCGTAGATCACCGGCTCGATAAGCTGCAGGTCGGGATGGGTGCCCTGAGCGACATAGCCGCAGCTCGGGCACACTCCGCAAGCCTCCCCGCTTTCCTGCGGCGCATCGCAAAGCAAGGCCCGCGCGAAATGCAGCGCCAGCAAGCGTTTGCCCAATCCCCGGCGGCCGCTGATCAGCAGCGCGTGCGGCCAGCGCTGCCGATGGGCGAGTGCGGACGAAGCGATCGCCGTCTGCCACGATGGTAAGGGCTGCCATGTTGCGGCGTTCGAAGGCAGCTCGCTCATGACAGCGCGAATATCGCCGCGAGTTGCTGGCGAACCTTCGCCAGCGGCTGCGTGCTGTCGACGACGCGGCAACGCTTCGGGTCGGCGGCGGCGCGCGCGAGATAGGTCGCGCGCACGCGCTCGAAAAATTCCGATTGCTGGCGCTCGAACTTGTCCAGGGAGCGCCCATCCGCGAGCCGCGCGCGGCCGACCCCGACCGGAACATCGAAAACAAGTTCCGCGATCAGCGTCGCCGCAACGCCATGACCGCCGCCTTGATAAGCGTACGTCGCATCGGTGAAGCGGTCGCACAATACCCAGGTGCCCTGCGCGAGGTGCGGCCAGATCTCGCGCTCGCAATGCTCGCGACGCGCCGCAAACATCAGCAACGCTTCGGTGACGTGGGCCATGGGCTCGCGCAGCAGAAGCTCGCGAAGCCGCTCGCCCAGCGGTGTCCCGCCAGGCTCGCGGGTGACCCACATCTGCCTGCCGATTTGCGCGAGAAGCTCCGCAAGCCATGGCAAATGGGTACTCTTGCCGGCGCCGTCGATCCCCTCAAGGGTGACAAGGCGGCCACGGAGCGCTCCTGGCATCGAAAGTAGTCGGGAAGTGAAGGAGGGACGTTCTGCGCCGGCGCCAACATCAGCGGTATCAGCGGCCATTGCGCTGATATTTTGCCACGGCGCGATTGTGGTCAGCGAGGTTGGTCGAG
>VBDA01000363.1:4086-8158 GCA_005883655.1 Betaproteobacteria bacterium
GCGGATGAAGGACGGCGTCGATCGATGCCTGGCTCGGCAGCGCGATGGGCGTTGGCGGCAATCCTTCCCGCGTATAGGTGTTGAAAGCATGATCGGCGTCGAGATCGCGCCGCTTCAGATTGCCGGAAAATTGCTCGCCCATGCCGAAGATGACCGTGGGATCGGTTTGCAGGCGCATGCCCTGGCGCAAGCGGTTGATGAAAACGGCGGCGATAAGTGGACGATCCGCCGGGCTCCCTGTTTCCTTCTCGACGATGGACGCCAGCGTAAGCGCCTCATAGGGCGTCGCCAGCGGTAATTCAGGGGCACGTGCTGCCCAGCCGGCTGCGAGGCGCTGCTGCATCGTTCGGTAAGCGCGACCGAGGAGCGACGCATCGGTCGATCCGGTCGCGAAATAATAGGTGTCGGGAAAGAACTCTCCCTCGGGCAAGCTTTCAACGGCGCCGATTTTCTGCATCAACTCGGCGTCAGGCAGATCGCTGATGGCGGGCACGATTCCCGGGTGCTTCTTCAGCGCCGATCGCAGGTCGCGAAAATTCCATCCCTCGACGATGGTGAAGGCCGTTTGGGTGACGTCGCCTTGCGTCAGCTTNNNCGCTAAGCTCGTAATTTCCGGCTTTGATCGTCCGGTCCCGGCCGGTGATCCGTGCCCACCCAACCAGAATCCAGTCGGCAGGAAGCACACCCGACGCGGCGAGCTCCCGGGCAACCGAGCGCAGGGTTGCTCCTGGCTTCACCGTGAACGCGTACGCGGTCTGCGGAAGGGCCAGCGGTGCGTAGACGATCCAGCCATAGGAGGCCGCGCCAGCGATGAGCAACAACACAAGCAACCACGCCAATCGACGCATTGGAGCCGCACCTGAGGAGTAAAAATTCGCCGCGACGGATCCGGCGCAAGCGAGCACACGCGAGCGATTATAATGCGTGCATGCTCCCGCCATTCTTCTTGCCGCAGCGTTTGTTGTGGAATCGCAGCTTTCGATTCAAGCAACGACCTCACACACGCGGATTCACGCTGGTCGAGATCCTGGTCGTCATCGTCATCCTCGGGATACTCGCGGCGCTGGTCGTGCCACGCGTGCTGGAGAGGCCCGATGAGGCCAGAGTGATCGCGGCCAAGAACGATGTCGCGGCGATTCTGCAGGCGCTCAAACTCTATAAGCTCGATAACGGACGCTATCCCACCAGCGAGCAAGGCCTCGCAGCATTGGTGACTAGGCCCACCTCGGTTCCGGTACCGCCGAACTGGAAACCGAACGGGTATCTCGAGCGGCTGCCCAAGGATCCCTGGGGCAACCCGTATCAGTATCTAAGCCCCGGCTTGCGCGGCGAAATCGACGTGTTCAGTTTCGGCGCCGACGGGGCGCCCGGCGGCACCGGCGTCGATGCCGACGTCGGCTCGTGGGACCTTTAGCCGGTACGCGCTCAAGGGCTGCGCGCGATACGAGCGCCAGTCGCCTGCTCGCGCCAAGTCAGGTGGCAGGCTTCACCCTGGCGGAAGTTCTGGTGGTGCTGATCGTGATCGGGCTCGCCGCGGCGCTCGTCTACGCGCGCTTCGACAGCGATCCGCGCGCAGAGCTCGAACGCGAGGGCCGGCGCCTCGGCGCGGCGATCGAGCACGCCGCGCTGCTCGCGCAATGGCACAACGAAACCCTCGGTGTGTCGGTAGCCGGCACCGGCTATCGCTTCTGGCGGCGTGGCGCGAATAACGGCGACGACTGGAGCGCTCTCTCCGGCGACGACGTGCTGGCGGCACGTGCGCTGCCGACTTCGTTTGCCGCAGCCGTGCGCGCCTATGCTGCGCAAGCGGTCGCGGCCGACGCCATCGTGCCCTTGCGCGCGAGCGGCCGGAACGAACCCTTTGTCATCGAGCTGGCCGCTGCGGAATGGCACGTCCTGCTTTTTTCCGATCCGATCAACCGGGTCTCGGTATCGACGCCATCGCTGCGCTAGGTCTACGCCGTGGGTTCACGCTGGTCGAAGTCCTCGTCGCGCTGGCGATCCTGGCCGTGGCGCTGGCCGCTGGTTTCCGCAGCGTCGCTCAAAGCGCCGACAGTGCCACCGCGCTGAAGGCGCGCACGCTCGCGCTCTGGGTGGCGCAGAACCGGCTCGCCGCGGCGCAGCTCGAGCAGCCCGCGCCCGCGGTGGGCGAGCGCAGCGGTACCGACGCGCAAGCCGGCGCTGCGTTTTCATGGCGCGAAACGGTATCCGGCACGCCCAATCCCGCGTTCAGAAAAATTGAGATCAACGTGGCGGACCCATCCACTCCGGATTATGTTCTCGCGCATCTGGTGGGCTACGTCGCCCAATCGTCCCGGCGATGATGCGCTTCGACACCCAGCGGCCTGGATTCACGCTGCTCGAGGTGCTGATCGCGGTGGCGATCGTCGCGGTGATTGCGCTGCTCGGTTATCGCGCGCTGGCTGCGCTTTCCGACGCCGAGACGCGCCTCGCAGCCGAGGCCACGCGATGGCGAACGCTGGACCTGTTCTTCGCGCGACTCGAAGGCGACATGCGTCAAGCCGTTCCGCGCTCGGCACGATCGGGTGCCGTGAGCGAGGCGCCGTGGGTCGGCATCATCACCGATACCGGAGGCGACGGTGGCGACAGCGCGCTCGCGTTTTCGCGAGCCGGTCCGGAATTCAACATAGAGCCAGGAAGCGCAGGCCAGCGACTTGGCTATCGCTTGAGTAACGGTGCGATCGAAGTGCTGTATTGGCCGAGCTATGACCGTCCGCAAGACGCACAAGCCACGAGCTACGCGTTGCTGGCCGACGTCGCGCATTTCAGGCTGATGTACCTGGCGCGCGACAACGCCTGGGTCGAACGCTGGCCCGTCGCCGGCGATGCCGATTTGCCGCGCGCGGTTCGCGTGCAGTTGACGCTTGCTTCCGGCGAAACGATCGAGCGCTGGCTGGCGCTGCGCCAATGATGCTGCTATCTGACGCTTCCTGCAGATCGAGATCGAGTGGCGCCGCCGTGGTCATGGCGATGCTGCTCGCGGCGCTCGCCGCCACTATTGCCGCGACGCTGCTTTGGCAACAGCAACGCTGGATCGGAGAGCATCAACATCGCCGCGATCAGGTCCAGGCGCAGGCGCTGGCGATGGCCGGCGTGCAATGGACGCGGCAGATCGTGTTCGATAATGCGCCAGCAGGTAATGTCGTTCATCTGGGCCAGCCGTGGGCGCTGAGGTTGCCCGCAATGCCAATCGAAAACGGCTCGATCGGTGGCTACATCGTCGACGCTCAAAGCCGCCTCAATATCAACAATCTGTCGACGGCCTCGACGGCGGCCACATCGACTCGCGCCGCTCTGCAGCGCCTGTTCGCCGCTCTCGCGCTGCCGCCCAATCTGGTCAACACTATCACTGACTGGGTCGATGCCGACGATAAGACCAGCGATCCCGGCGGTGCCGAGGATGCATGGTATCTCGCGCAACCCATCGCGACTCTCGCCGCCAACGCACCGGTTCGTCGCGTTGGCGAGCTGCTCCTCGTGCGCGACGTCGGCCCCGCGTCCATGGCCCGGGTGCGGCCCTTTGTCGCGGCGCTCGACGCGCCAACCGCGGTCAACGTCAACACGGCGCCGGCGGAAGTGCTCGCCGCAACCGTTGCCGGCCTCGACCCGGCGGCGGCCGCGTTGCTTGTGGCGTCACGCGACAAAACGCCGTTCACGAGCGTCGCCGACTTCAAAGCACGCCTGCCACGGCCCAACCTGGCGACCGACGAGACATCGCTGGACGTGAGAAGCGACTGGTTCGAGGTTTCGATCGAGGCGCAGCAAGGCGACACCCTGGCGCGCGCCCGCGCGTTGCTCAGGCGCTCCCCCACGGCGGGTGAATGGCCGGTTGTCGTATGGCAGACCGTGGAATAAGCGGAGGTAGGCGGCGAGAGCGCAATCGAGGGTCGCGTACAATTGCCGTGGTTTCGAGCGTATCGCCCGCTTGCGTTGGCCCGTCCGGCCGCCCGAATTTGTCACCTCGTCATGACTACACTGCGCGTCTATCTTGATTTCCCGCCCGATCCGGCGCGTGAGATGGAGTGGGCGCTGTTCGACGACGCGAATCGCC
>VBDA01000134.1 GCA_005883655.1 Betaproteobacteria bacterium
TCGCGCAGCGCGCGGTTCGCGCCTACGCCGCCGCCGACGACCACCCGCGAAAATGTGGTGTGGTCGAGCGCCGCGAGTGTCTTCGCGACAAGAACATCGACGATCGCGTCTTCGAACCCGCGCGCGATATCTGCTTTTTGCACGGCGAGCGCGTCGTGACCGCCGACCAGTGTCAGAACGGCGGTCTTCAATCCGGAAAAGCTCATATTGAAGTCGCCGCTGTCCTTCATGGGTCGCGGTAATATGACGGCGCCCGGCCGTCCAGCCTCGGCGAGCTTCGCCAGCGCTGGTCCGCCTGGATAACCAAGTCCGAGAAGAGTAGCGGTCTTGTCGAACGCTTCTCCGGCGGCGTCGTCGAGGGTATCTCCGAGCAGCGTGTAGTCGCCGACCTCCGCCACCGCGTACAGCTGCGTGTGGCCGCCTGAAACCAGCAGCGCGACGAACGGGAATGCGGGCTTCGGGTCGCCCAATAGCGGAGACAACAGGTGAGCCTCGAGGTGATGGACCGCAAGCGTTGGCTTGCCCAATGCAAATCCAAGCGCCGTCGCCACGCTTGCGCCCACCAGCAAGGCTCCGGCGAGCCCCGGCCCTTGGGTGTAGGCGATGCCATCGAGGTCGGCGAGGACCTTGCCCGTTTCGACCAACAAGTTCTCCGCCAGCGGCACCACCCGGCGAATATGGTCACGCGAGGCAAGCTCCGGTACGACACCGCCATAGGCTTGATGCATCGCCATCTGGGAGTGCAACGCGTGCCCCAGCAGACCCTGCGCGCTGTCATAAAGCGCAACGCCTGTTTCGTCACAGGAAGTCTCGATGCCTAAGACCAGCATCGGACCAGTATAGCCGCGGCACGCGCTCGACCGGTTCGGTGGCGAATCTGCGTCGGGTGCGCGCGGTTGCCGCCGGCGCCACCGGATTTGGCAGGCTAGCGTCCTTGCGCGGCTGCTCCAGGCTCGTTATACTTATGGGCTGCTCAAGACCATTGTTGCGCAAAGGATTCGACTAACATGCCTAGCGTTCGCGTTCGCGAGAACGAGCCCTTCGAAGTGGCCCTGCGCCGCTTCAAGCGCACCATCGAGAAAACCGGCCTCTTGACCGAGCTGCGGGCCCGCGAGTTCTACGAAAAACCGACTGCCGAGCGGAAGCGCAAGCTTGCCGCCGCCGTCAAGCGTCATTACAAGCGCCTGCGCAGCCAGCAGTTGCCGCCCAAGCTCTACTAGAGCAAGACGCGCCGAGTCGCACTATCGAGGGGCGAAGCGATTCGCCCCTTTTGCTTTCGGGACCGCCCATGACGCTCAAGGCACGCATCACCGAGGACATGAAGAACGCCATGCGCGCCAAGGAAGCGACGCGCCTGTCGACGATACGCATGCTGCTCGCGGCGATGAAACAGCGCGAGGTGGATGAGCGTATCGAGCTTGCCGACGCGGACGTGGTAGCGATCATCGACAAGATGATCAAGCAGCGCCGGGAATCCATCGTCCAGTTCGACGCAGGAAACCGGCCGGACCTCGCGGCAGCGGAACGCGCCGAAATCACGCTATTGCAGGCTTACATGCCCCAGCCGCTCTCGGAAACCGAGATCGATGCGCTGATCGCCAGCGCCGTAGCGGATGTCGCACAGGGCGGGACCGTCGGGATGGCGGCGATGGGCAAAGTTATGGCGGCTATCCGACCGCACTTGGCCGGCCGGGCCGACATGAGCCTGGTGTCGGCCAAGGTCAAAAGCAGACTCAACGGCTGACGGAGGGGTCTGCCCACGCTCCGGTCGCCACTCGGGCGGATTTCTGGCAGACCCGAAATCGTCGCCTATAATGTATTTCATGGGCCCCGTGGTTTGTCTCAGCTTATGCCATGGTCCGGCGGGGTTAAGACCATGATTCCGAACGAATTTATCCAGACGCTGCTAAGCCGGGTCGACATCGTGGCGGTCGTCGATCAGTACGTACCGCTCAAAAAAGCGGGTACTAACTTCGTTGCCTGTTGTCCATTCCACAGCGAAAAGACACCGTCCTTCACCGTAAGCCCGACCAAGCAGTTCTATCACTGCTTCGGATGTAGCGCCCACGGCACCGCCATCAGCTTCCTGATGGAATTTGGCGGCAAGCCTTTCCCCGATGCGGTCGAGGAGCTTGCCCGCGATGCGGGCCTCGAAGTTCCACGCACCCACACCCCACCGGCCGCGGGTGACCGCGACGAAGCCCTTGACCTATCGGGCGTACTGCTACAAGCCGCAAAATTCTATCGCCTGCAGCTCAAGGAGTCGGAGCGGGCAATCGCATACCTTAAAGGGCGAGGCTTGAGCGGACCGGTCGCGGCGCGTTTCGGGATCGGCTACGCCCCGGACGACTGGCAGCCCCTCACCGGCGCATTCCCCGACTATCAGGGCAAGGTGCTGGAGACCGCGGGCCTGGTGATCGCAGGGGACGCCGGGAAACGCTACGACCGCTTTCGCGACCGCATCATGTTTCCGATCCATGACGGGAGCGGTCGCGTGATCGGCTTCGGCGGGCGCGTCCTCGACAAAGGGGAGCCGAAGTATCTCAACTCCCCGGAAACGCCCTTGTTTTCCAAGGGTCGCGAGCTCTACGGGATGTTCCAGGCGCGGCCTGCCATTCGCACAGCAGGCAGGGTCGTGGTGGTCGAGGGCTATATGGACGTCGTGGCGCTCGCGCAGCACGGCGTGGAATTCGCCGTGGCGACCTTGGGCACGGCGACGACACCGACCCATGCGCAAAAGCTTTTCCGTGTCACTGATACCGTCATTTTCTGCTTCGATGGCGACGAGGCTGGTCGCCGCGCGGCATGGCGCGCGCTCGAAAACACGCTTTCGGTGCTCGCCGACGGCAAGGACGCGAGATTCTTATTCCTTCCCGACGGGGAGGATCCCGACGACTATATCCGCCTGCGCGGCAAGTCCGCGTTCGAGGCCTTACTGGATGAGGCCATGCCTTTGTCCGACTTTCTGCTGGGCGAGCTCGCCACGCGCCACCCGCCACGCTCGGCAGAAGGACGGGCGGCACTGGTCAATGCCGCCAAGCCGCTCCTGGCCCAGCTTGCCGCGCCGGTTTTCGGCGCGCTGCTCCGCCAGCGGTTAGCGGAGGTCGCCGGGTTGCCCGAACGGGAGATGACGGCGTTGGTGCCAATCCAGCAGCCCGTTTCCGCCACGGCGCCTCTGCGCAGCGGGGCGGTCTCCCGCCCTGCTCCCTCGCTGATCCGCGGCTTGATCCAATGCCTGCTGTTGCAGCCCGAGCTGGCGCGGCGCATTCCCGTGCCCAAGCCGCTGGGAGCCAATGCCGACGGCGCCGGATTGGCGGCACTGGTGACATTTTGCGAAACGAGCAAGGCGCCGCTCACTACCGCCGGAGTCATGCAGCATTTCGCCGGCGGGACCTACGAAGAGTTATTCGTGGCAGCACTCACAGCGGCCGAAAGTGAAGGCCTGACCGCCGAATTACTGGAAACCGAGCTTGTCGAAGCTGTTAATCGGTATTGGTTGAACGCACAAAAGAGGGGCGACAACGCCGAATCGCGCCGCGCGCCACCGGCCGAGCTTTCCATAGAGGAGACCGAGCGTGCTCGGCAGCGGAAGCTGGCCCGCGACCGCGTCGAAGCGCATGTTATGATTTGAAGTTTTCCCGAGCCGCCCCAATCTCGGAAGAATCCAGAAACAGCGGTGCGCTCGCTAAAGAGCCGCGCCCCAACAGTAGGACGACCATGGCCAGAAAAGCCCTGAAGCCCGTGAAGAAATCGCGCCCCAAATCCAAGGCGAAAGCGAGCCGCAAGGCAAAGCCTCGCTCGAAGCCGGCACGGAAGCACCCGCCAACCAAGTCACGCGCGCCGAAGCGGCCGAAGGCGAAAACCGCGATGAAGAAACCGGCGAAGAAAAAGTCAGCGCCCGCCAAGTCGGGGCGCTCGTCGAGGTCGCCGTCCAAGCGCGCGGCGAAGCCCATCGCCAAAAAGAAATCCTTGAAGAAGGTTTCGAAGAAACCTTCGGTGAAAACTTCAAGCCGCGTGGCGGGAAAGACTGCGCCCAAGCCGATTTCGGCGTCTGCCAAGGCTATCGCGCTCAAGGCCGTCGTCCTTACAACGAAAATGGCGGCGAAG
>VBDA01000135.1 GCA_005883655.1 Betaproteobacteria bacterium
GAGGCCGATGCGCCGCCACTTCCGCAAGTGGCTCGTCGGGACCCCGTTACCATTCCGTCGACTTATGTTGGCACGGGACGCGGGTAGCGGTGGCAGCTCGTCGTGCGGTATGGACGGGACTCGGGGTAGCGTTCAACCTGCGTCGATCTGGCAGGCCGGCGGCTTGGTTTCACCGGACTGCAGCACGAAGCTAGCTGCTGAAAATGGTTCAAAATTTGCGCCGGGATTGCAAGCGGTAAGACACATTTGCATGCGTTTTCTTTTTTTGCCCCTGCCACCCCCCTCTAGGCCGGGTCCGGAATTGCACCCCCCTCGGTACAATGGACCAACCCACGCACGAGTCATCGCTCGAGCTGTGATGGTTGCTTGAGCGCGTGGTCGAGCGAACGCGATAGGGCGGAATCGCGATGCGGTGCGGGCCGCGTCGAGGCTGAATCAGCGTTCCGCGGCGGGGTACATGCATCGCAAGTGGTAAGCCTTCCCAGAGTGAGTTTTCCGAACTGAGCTGCACTGAGCTGAGCCCAACGGGACCGACTGAGCCTGATGGAAGGTCAGCCCCGCGCTTCCGTCGCGCGTTTCTTTTGCTCGCTGAGCTCCTCGCGCACCGCGCGGAGCCTGCTTTCGGCCGCTGAAGCCTGGTAGAAATCCCCGTCTTTCGCCTTCACGGCCAGCTCGAACTGCACGACAGCCGCCGGAAGATTCCCTTGCCACGCGTAATACTCGGCCTGGTGCTGATGCTGGAGCATTTCCTTGCCGAGCGCGGCGTAGGAGCGCGCCGCAAGTTGATGCAGGAGGCCATCGCTTGGATAGTGCTGCAACTGCTCTGCGACGAAGAGTGCCGCCTTATCCGGCTGCTTGTTTTTCAACAGCGCTTCCGGATAGTCGTACACCAATTGCATCTTGGCGGGGTAGCGCGCGAGCGCCCGCTCATAGCGCGCGATGGCCGCGGGAAGCTGTCCCGACTGCATGAGGACTTGCCCCGCCATGGCTTCGACCATGGGGTGCTGAGGCGCGGTTCGTTCCAGTGTCGCCAGCTCGGTCTGCGCACGTTTGAAATTCTCCGCGCGCAACAATGACGCCACCAGGCCGTAGCGGGCGGCAATCGCGTCATTGTATTTTTTCTCGGCAATCGCGTCTTCAAAAAACAATATCGCTTCCTGGGGCGTTCCCTGATAGCTCCGGACCAGCGCGCGAACCATGTTGAAGTCGAGCGAATCCTTGATCTGCCGAAACGGCTTGCCTTGTGCTCGTGCTTGCGCGTCCGCGATGCGCTCGTAGGTAACCGGGTGATCGCGCAGATACGATGGCGTGTTGCCTTCGACGAAGCGCGTTGAGCGCTGCAGCCGCTCCATCAAGGTCGCCATTCCCGTGACATCGAAGCCCGCGGCGTCGAGGCGCTGAAAGCCGATGCGGTCCGCTTCCTGTTCGTTCTGGCGGGTGAAGTTGATCTGCATCTGGATCGCGATGCCCTGTGCTGAAGCGATCGCCGCCTGGGTCATCTGTCCGCTGTTCGAGCTGCTGCTACGCGAAGCGACAACTGCCGCGGCGAGCGCCGCAAGCGTGGCCAGCATGGCGTCCTTCTGCTTGGAGACCGAGCGCGCGATGTGATGCTGCGTCACGTGAGAAATTTCGTGCGCCAGAACCGACGCCAGCTCGGATTCGGATTGGCAAAGGAGAATCAAGCCGGTATTGATGCCGACGAAACCACCGGGGAGCGCAAAGGCATTGATCGATGGATCGCCGACCGCGAAGAACTCGAAATCGAATGGCGCGCCCGGAATTGCCGTTACCAGCCGATTTCCGAGCTCGTTGAGGTAGCCGTTGACCTCGGGATCGCTCAAATACGCGCCTGAAAGACGGATTTGCCGCATGATCGACTCGCCGAACTTGCGCTCCTGCGGCGCCGACATGTCTGCCCCCGACGGGTCTCCCAATTCGGGCAGATTCTGCTGCGCCAACACCATCGGAGAAATCGCCAGCGTGACCGCGAGCATCGCGCTGATCCAACGATTTACCGAGGGAAAGAGTCGATAAGGCATGATGCTATGATTGCCGCAGACAGCGCAAAGTTTCGGGGGCGGCGCGATGGCGGGGCAAGGTTCGCATTTTACCCACTTTGATACCGACGGTCAGGCGCACATGGTCGACGTCGCGTCCAAGGATGTAACCAAACGTGTTGCGCGTGCGGGCGGAAGGATCGCCATGCGGCCCGAGACGCTCGCGGGTATTCGAGCAGGATCCGCCAGCAAGGGCGATGTGCTCGGGGTCGCGCGAATCGCTGCCATTCAGGCGGCCAAGCGTACCAGCGAGTTGATACCGTTGGCACATCCGCTGCCGCTGACCCGCGTCGCGGTCGACTTCAGCGTCAATGAGGCCGAGTCGGCGATCGCGATTTCGGTCACCGCCGAAACGCTGGACCGTACCGGGGTTGAAATGGAAGCATTGACCGGCGCGGCCATCGGATTGCTCACCATCTACGATATGTGCAAAGCAGTCGATCGCGGCATGCGCATCGAAAACGTGCGGCTGCTCGAAAAATCCGGCGGAAAGTCGGGCGATTTCGTCGCAGGATAGGCTCCGGAGAGGGTCAGGAACGAATCCGCGAAAGCGAGCTCGCGCTGGCGGCGTTTGCGGCGACGCTCACCAATTCCACATGCTGCCGTCCTCGAGTCGATTGACCGGCAACGCGGCTGGACGATACGGGTATTTGGCAGCGAGCTTCTCATCGATGTCGACGCCGTGTCCGGGCGCCTCGCCAGGGTGCAGAAAGCCGCTCTCGAAACGATAGCCATGCGGGAACACCGCGTCGGTCTCGGTCGTGTGGCGCATGTATTCCTGAATGCCGAAGTTGTGCACCCAGGTGTCGAAGTGGAGCGCCGCCCCCATGCACACCGGTGACAGGTCTGTCGCGCCGTGCGAGCCGGTTCGAACCTGATAGAGCTCGGCGAGGTTGGCGATTCGCCGCAGGTGGGTGATACCGCCGGCATGGACGACCGTGGCGCGAATGAAGTCGATCAATTGCTCGGTGATCAGGGTCTGACAGTCGTAGATCGTATTGAAGATTTCGCCGACCGCAATCGGCGTCACCGTGTGCTGGCGGATCAG
>VBDA01000136.1:0-3617 GCA_005883655.1 Betaproteobacteria bacterium
CCGTGAAAACGGCGCCATAGCTTGCCAACGAACTGGGATCGAGTGTGGCGAGCAGTCCGCTCACCGACATGTCAGGCCGAGTGTGATGACAGAATGGAGCGATGTCGATGTGAACACGGGAAGGTACTGATTACGCATGTTATGTGACCAATGGACAAGCTCCCGGCGTAGGCTCCCGCAGATCCCCGGCCTTACCCCGGGCCAGCCCGTACGGCTTTGTGATCTTGTCCCCCACAAGTTGCAACCGCCGCGCCGGGCGGGGGAGTGTCGAATATTCCATATGGATTTCCCGGCCGCATTGGGCTAACCTTCCAACCCTTCAAAGCGTCTTTGCGTGTGACCTTATGCTCTTTATCCAAACCTCAGTGCGATTGAGACGCGCATTCGCGATACTCATGGCGCTCGCCTCCCTGGCGGCAGTCCCGGCGCTTGCGGAAGGTTTCAAGTTCGGCCAGCCCGATGAGTCTGACCGTATCGAGAAAGAGGCGCGCGAGGATCGCATCGCGGACCAGTTGTCGACCCCTTGCCGCGCTGGCATCAAAGACAAGAAGATCATGGTGGTGATTGGCGAAAGGCAGTCCAACGGGGTCATCGCGGCGCAACAGCAGAACTATGGCCGGCACTTTCAGGCGATCAATTCGCGCCTTCGTTCGCTCGGCCTCAGGACCTTCACGCCCGAGGAGATCCGCCGGCAGGTCGCCCAAGCCGAAATCGACGCCTACTTTCGCAACGATCCGGATGCGGCCCTTGCCGCATCGAAACGGCTCGGCGCGAATTTCGTGCTGCGCGGTCTGATCTCATCGCAGGCCACCAGGAATCCGATGATGGCGGTCAACCAGGTGTCGGTGAACATGGGTTTCACCCTGACCGGGAGCAACGGACGGGTAATCTCCAATGTCGACGCCAATTCCAGTTCGTATGCCGGCGCGGACGTGCAGCACATGGCGCTGACGCTGGTCAACGAAAAAGCAGATGAAGTCGTGGCCGAGCTTTACTCCGACTATTGCAGGAACGCGGGGATCACCGCTGGGAGCAGACCGGCGCCGAAGTGACGCCACATGTGTCGCAATCGATTTGATTTTTACAGGGAGTATTTTGCAATGAGCGATCACACCTACATCCGGATTACGAAGCTCGCGCTCGGCGCGGTCTTGATTGCGAGCGCGACGCTCGCACCGGCGCAGCCGCGATTTGGCAATCCGTCGCCGACCGCGGGAAGCGATACCTCGCAAAGGGCAAATGCCTCTGCCGACGAGGCGCTCTACCAGTCCGTCGAATACGCCAACAAGAACAAACGCGGCCCGGCGGTGATCGTCATTCCCGGCGAGATCAAAAGCAACAACGCGACCTTCCTGCAAAAGTTTACGTCCAACAACATCGCGGACTTCGGCGAGGTGGAGCTCTCGAGCGCCAACTTCCCGGTGCTGGAGCGCTCCAATCTGGGCCCTCTCCTTAAGGAATTCGAGCTTGCCTACAACCTCGGCGATCCGGACCAGGCGCGCAAACTATTGCGCATGGGCAAGCTCAAGACCACCAAGTACGTGGTGAAGTTCGACATTCTCAAGACGGAGCAAGTCGCGGCAGCGCAGCAAGGATTCGATGGCCACGCACTCGGTCAAATGGCCGGGATCCTTGGCGGCTACGGGCGCGGCGCTTCCGTTGCCAGCGTCGGCGTGGGCTCGGTGCATACCAGCGAATCGAGCGGCGTGTGGATCATCGGCATGCGCTACAAGATCATCAATGCGGAAACCACCGAGCAGGTGGCGACCGGCTACACCGAAGAGAAAATGGAGGTCGGCGCAAAATCGACCTCGGTTCTCGGCGTGTCGCAAGCCCAGCAGGGAGGCGTCTCGCTCGATACAATGGTGCAGCGTCTGGTCCAGAAATCGGTGTGGGAAATCGACAGCAAATACAAGTGATGCGCTGACCTTGAGGGTCCCCGACGCCGGCTCGCGCCGGCGTCGCTACTTTCGGTGCCGGCACCGTGCCGGCGTCGCCGTTTTCGGAATTGAACGAGGAGCGGTGGATGGCAGAGATCAGCAGCCTCGGCAAGTATGAGATCCGGCGCGAGATCGGTCGCGGCGCAATGGGCGTGGTTTATGAAGGCTACGATCCCTTCATCAAACGTGTCGTGGCGCTGAAAACGATCCGCGCCGATCAGTTGAGCGGCGAAGACTCGGAGAACATAATCGCGCGCTTTCGGCGCGAAGCACAAGCCGCCGGACGTTTAAGTCATCCCAACATCGTTTCGATCTACGATTTCGGCGAAGAAGCCGGCGCGTGGTTCATCGCCATGGAGTTCGTCAAAGGGCGTGAGCTCAAGGAATGCTTCGAGGCGAATGAGCGGTTCACGACGGCAAGTATCGTGAAGATCATGTCGCAGATTCTCGAGGCGCTCGATTATTCGCACCGCCAAGGCGTCATCCACCGGGATATCAAGCCTGCGAATATTTTCATGCTGCCCGACGGCTCCGTGAAGGTCGCCGACTTCGGCATTGCCCACATCGAAGCGTCCAATCTGACGCAGGTCGGGGCCGTGATGGGCACCCCTGCCTACATGTCGCCGGAACAGATCCTGGGTCTCCCGGTGGACGGCCGCTCCGACTTGTTCTCGGCCGGCGTGATCCTGTACCAGTTTCTGACCGGCGAGCGCCCCTTCTCCGGCTCGGCGGCGACCACCATGCAGAAGGTGCTCAAAGAGGATCCGCTGCCGCCGTCGAGCCTCAATGTGCAGGCGCCGCTCGAAATGGATGCGATCGTGCGCAAGGCACTCGCCAAGCGTCCCGAGGACCGCTTCCAGACAGCCAGCGAATTCGCTGCCGCCGTTCGTGCCACAGTTCCAGGTATGACCATCACCAACGCCGACGCGACGCTGATCTCGGCTGCTCCAGCGGCGCCGATCGCGGCATTCGACAAGACGCTCGTCAAGCCTGACGCGACGACCGCAATTCCTGCGCCGCCGACCGCAAATCCTGCGCCGCTCCCCTCTGCGGTCCAACCAATGCCGCAGGCAAAGTCGCAGACGCCGATGGTCGCCGTCATCGTCGGCCTTACCGTTATCGTCCTCGGGGCGGGTGCGTGGTTTACGTACCAGCGTCAAGCGAGCGAACGCGCCAAAGCCGGACCGGATGCGCCGTCACAGCCCGTCGTATCGACGGCGCCCGCTTCGGCTCCAGCATCGGCGCCCACCGCTGGGACGGCAGCGCCCGCGACGGCAACGGCAGCATCCAAGTCCGATCCCGGGACCATGCTGATCTCCGCGGTGGGACTGATCGATCCGAACGACGCGCGGTACCAGAACGACAAGGCGCTGCTCCAAAGTGACCTGCGGGCCGATTCCAAGAGCCAGTTGGTCGAAAAAGCGTTGGGACTCCTGCTCGACACCAAGTCGCTCGCCAAGAACTACGACGTGCTCAAGGACAAGGTTTTGTCGAGGAGCGGCAGTTACATTACGACCGTTGTCCGGGAAAGCGAGCCGCGCATGGGCAAGGATGGCTTGATGTCGATCACGACCCAGGCCGTGGTGAACGTCAAGGCGGTTCAGAAATCGCTAAACCAGATGTCCCGCGAAGAGCGCGTCGAGCTTATCCGCGGCAACGGCAATCCGAAGGTGTCGG
>VBDA01000136.1:3666-4882 GCA_005883655.1 Betaproteobacteria bacterium
CAGAAAATATTCTCAAGGAACGCATCAAGTCGTTCGGTTTTCGCACCTGGTCCGAAGGGGAATCCGGGCCGGAGAAGGGCGCCGACTTTCAGGTCCTTGGCGAAGCCAAGATCAAGAAGCTCTCCGCGCGTCTCGAGGCTTCGGGCCTGACCGTGACCAAGTACGCGCTGACATCCTGGACCGTGAAATGCATCGATCGCGAAACCGGCGAGGAGATCTACTACAACACGACCCTGCCGAAGGGCGTTGGCAGCTGGACGAGCGAGGAAGAGGCGCTGAAGGCGATTGGCATGACGATCGCCGACGAATTCTCGCGCGACTTTTTTCTCCAGCATGTCAGCGTGAGCGGACAGAAGGTTACGCTGGTCGTGGAAGGCATGCCGAATGCGGCGTCGGAAGACTTGCTCGCACGCGAGCTCGTCGGACTTCCTCAAGTGATTACCGCGACGCCGCGGTCACCGGCGAGCCCTCGCATCTATGACCTGCAGCTTGCGGGAAGCGGTGCGGTGGGCGACCTTGTCGCAATGGGGGTGCTCAAGCCGCTCAACGCGAAGCTCGGTCTGACGTGCTTCAGCCTTGGCGGCATCTCAGGCGAGCAGGTGTCGGTGGTATTCGACAAGCGCTGCGCGGACACTTCGATTCTATCGCGGCTGGAGACGAACCCTCCCGCCGGGCTCTACGGCGCGCCGGCGGGTCGCCAGAAAACGGTGGTGAAGAACCCGGAAACGCTGAGAAAGCTGATGATTTAAGGCCGCGAATCCTCGATCGCCGCCGGTGCGGGGCGTGCCCGTCGGACGCGCGCGGTTGTGTCCTCATTCGCACAGGCGACATCGTCCTGCCACCACGGCCGATATTTCGGCCCTAAATCCGGACCTTCAATCGCGGTTCAGCTTCTCCACCTGCTTGATGTAGTTTTGCATGGCATCGTCCTTGCTCATTCCCTTGAGCTTGGTCCATGCATCGAACTTGGCGGCACCGACGAAATCGAATCCGCCCGGCCGGTCGCCTGTGGCATCACCGTCGGTACTCTGCTTGTAGTACGAGTAGAGCTTTAACAGTGTCGCGTTGTCGGGTTTCTTCTTGGCGTGTTTAGCCGCCGTGGTGGCGACTTCGAATTTGGTCTTCAGATCCATCGGGGCGGCGGCCATGGTTTCTCCTGCGGTTGACCCATTCATCTGCGGCGCATTTTCTCGGCACCGGTGCTTCTGTGCTACTT
>VBDA01000137.1 GCA_005883655.1 Betaproteobacteria bacterium
TCGCCGCGCGCTTCCAAGCGCCGCAGCACACGCAACATGTCACGCCATGGGGGCAGCCACGCCGCTTCCCGCTGCAGCAAACGCCAGAAAACGACGCCGTAACGCCTGAGCAGCGAGTGGACGATGTGTTCGACCATGTCCTGGTCGGGCTCGTAATAGGCGCGTTTCGATGGCACGCCTGGCGGCGTTCGCTTGACCAGGGACCAGCGACCCGCTTCTTCTATCCCGAACAAGGGTGAGCGCCGCCGCCGCTTGGTGCCGCCCAGCGGCTTGCGTTTTTCCGACGGCGTCAGCAGCGCACGCAATCCGGCAAAGCTGTCGGACGCGACCAGGCCCGCTGCAACGAGCTCCGCCAATGCGTCTTCCACCTGCGTGCGCAAAAGACCGGTCGTATGCACGATCTCGTCGTAGAACGATGCGCCGTGAGAGCGCAGCGCCTCGACGACGGCTTGCGCGCGCGAGCTCAGCTCCTCGATCTTGACCGCGGGCGGCGGCGCGGCACGCGTCCATAGCGGCGCGCTGCGGCGCGGCAGCAGGGTGACCGGCGTGGTACGGATCGGACCGCGACCGCTCGCCGCGCCGGAATTCGCGGTGTGGCTCAAGCGCGTCCAGATCGCGCGTCCGGAAAGACACAAGTCATCGAGCCACGTGAACTCGTAATCCTCAAGACGCGCCGGAAGGATCTCCGACTCCCACGCCGCTGCCGGCGCCTCAAATCCTTGCAGCTGCGCGATGATCGCGTCGAGCGCATCGGGACCCTGCCGCTGCTCGCTCGGCGTGACATGCTGCCAGCGAAACAGGAAGCGAAGAAAATCCTGGCTCGAGACGGGCTCGATTTCCTGCCGCAGCCGCTTGACCGTGTTGCGGTGGATGCGCGCGAGGAGCGAGCGATCACACCACTCGGTCTCTCCCACCCCGGGCGTAAACAAGCCGCTCATGACCACGCCTTCGGCGACCAGCTTTGCGAGTGCAACCTCGATGTCGGCGCTCGGCAATCCCATCGAGCCGGCAATCGCGCTCGTCGTGGTGGGACCCAGGCCCTCCAGCCGGCTGCGTACGATTTCCACCAGCGCGTCGTCGCGGGCCCAAGCCCGCTCCGCAAACTCCGCGGGCGCTTCGATCGCGGGCGAGAGAACAAGGTTCGGATATACGGCGTGAAACTGCGGCAGGCGCTCTGCCGCGACCCAGATCGCAGCTTCGTCTGCGCCGGTCTTCGCTGCCTTTACGCGCCCGGGTGGTTGGGACGCACGATCCGCGACACAAGTCGCGCGGCGCTGCATGGCAAGCGAATCGAGAAACCCGCGCCAGGATTCCTGCCGGTCGATCTCGTCCTGCGTGACAAATCCCAGCCCTAGCAAGGCGTCGTGCAGCTCGTCGGCGTTCGTTGCTTCCGGCCACGCTTCGCCACGCACGCGGTCGATGGCGGCAGCATCGAGGCGGCCCAGATCGGCGGCGCTGGCCTCGTCGAGCCAGCGTCGGCCCATTACCGCCTGAGCGCGACGCTCCTCCAGCGGCGCGTCGTCCAGGTAGGCGTATGGACGCGCGGTGAGGATTTCCTGCGCCATCGGCGAGGGACCGGTGAGATCGCGCGCGATGACCGCAACCCTGCCGGATTCGATATCGCCAAGAAGACGCTCCAGCCCTTCGACGTCCATCGCCTCGTGCAGGCAGTCGTGGACCGCCTGCGCCACGAGCGGATGGTCCGGAATTTCACGGTCACCGACGAGATTGTCGGCGCAGGCGATCTGATCAGGAAACACCGCCGCCATGAGATCTTCCGCGCGCATTCGCTGCAGCGGCGCGGGCACCTTCTTGCCGCCTTGAAAACGCGGCAGCGCCAGCGACGTTCCCGCAATCCAGCGCCAGCGCGCGCCGAACATCGGCGCATCGAGCATCGCCTGGACAAGCAGCGGACGCACAGTCTTGGAATTCAGGTAGCGAGCAACGCTCTCGAGCGGGAAGCTATGGCTGGTCGAGAGCGACAACACAATCGAATCTTCGGTTGCCGCGGCCTGCAGCTCGAAATTGAACTTGGTGCAGAATCGCTTGCGCAGCGCGAGTCCCCACGCGCGGTTGATGCGGCTGCCGAACGGCGAATGAATCACCAGCTGCATTCCGCCCGACTCGTCGAAAAATCGCTCGAAGATGATGGTTTTCTGCGTGGGAAGCGTGCCCAGCGCTGCTTGGCCCGCAGCGAGATAATCCACGACCTGCCCTGCCGCCGGCGCCGACAATCCGATGTCCTGCACGACCTGATCGAAGGCGGCCTGCTTGCCGTCCTCTTCATTCAATCGTTCGGAAATTTCCTCGCGCAAACGCGACACCGCGTGAGAAAGCTCGGCTGTGCGCGCGGGTGCCTCGCCCAGCCAGAACGGGATCGTCGGCGGTTGGCCGTGAGCATCGTCGACCCGCACCCGACCGGCTTCGACACGCAAAATGCGATACGAGGTGTTGCCCAGCTGGAAAATGTCGCCGGCGAGGCTTTCCACCGCGAAGTCCTCGTTGACTGTTCCCACGATTTGTCCGGCAGGCTCGAGCACCACGTTGTAATCGGCGTTATCAGGAATCGCGCCGCCGGACGTGAGCGCCGTAAGGCGCGACCCGCGCCGGCCGCGCAATACTCCGTTGACGGCGTCGCGATGGATATACGCCGCGCGGTGCCCTCTGCGGGTGCTGTACCCATCGGCGACCATACGCACCACGTCCAGAAACTCACCCTGCGTGAGCGTCGCGTACGGGTAGGCCCGCCGCACCAGCTCGAACAATTGATCCTCGGTCCACTCCTTTGCAGCAACCTCGGCGACGATCTGCTGTGCGAGGACGTCCAGCGGCTTGGGCGGAATGATCAGCCGGTCGAGCTCGCCCCGGCGCACCGCATCGAGCAACGCGGTGCATTCGACCAGCTCGTCACGAGACAGCGCAAAAATGCGCGCCTTCGGCACGCCGCCGACCTGGTGGCTCGCCCGCCCCGCGC
>VBDA01000037.1 GCA_005883655.1 Betaproteobacteria bacterium
GCGGGATCACGAACGAAACCGCGGGCAAGGTTTGTTCGTCGTCGAGATCTCGAAACAACGCATCGACACCTTGGAGATTGCTGCGCAGCAACGAAGTCATCACCGCGGTGGAGTGGGTGAGCGGGTCGCAGATTGAGCAATAGAGCTCCTTGTCGATTGCGCCGCCGATGCGTCCGCCGCTGTACCATTTCCACGACACGTTCGCTTTCGCGAGCGCGGTTCCGATGTTGGGGGCGACCTGCGGCGGTACCACGAATTTCGCGCTGCCGAGCTCCCTCGGCGTGCCGTCGAATCCATAACCAGTATCGTAGTTGTTGACCAGGTAGTAGCTGCCCGGAGCGCAGTTGCCATCCTTGAAAACCCTGTACGGCAGCGTCGCAAGATAGTCGCGGATGGTTTTGACGCCTGGCTGCATCGCATCGGCGCACGCGACGTACGATCCGCTGCGGTAACCCGAGTGCGTGTACCAGTTGTTGGTGCCGGCGCGAGGATCCGGATTCTCGATCTGCGACGACGGCGGGACCGCGGGCTTCGCGCCGCTGAGATAGACCGCGGCGTAGCCGGTGCTGAGCGCGACAAAATTGGCGCCGGTGCCGCCCATCACCGACTGATGATAGTTGTCCGCGATGGCGAAGTTCTGCGCCAGTTCGCGGAAGTAGGGGGCGTCGCCATGGCTCATGCTGTAGAAGCCCATGGCGACGCCGCCTTGGTTGGTGCTCGAAAGGGGATCGTCGCGCTTGCGCGAGCCTTCACCGGAAGTGAGGCCGACCCACGTAAACAAATCCTTTTTTCCACCGTCGATCTGCTGCCACATCTGGAAAAAGCGATGCACGGGATCGCCCACCGCGGCGGTGTATGGCGCGTAGCGCGTGATCCGGAAAGGCCCGTTCGGAAGATCCGCCGGAAAGCGGCTGTCGAGCGCGTAGTGAGGGAGGTCCTTGGCATAATTAGTGCTGGGTTGCGGCAAGACGGCGAAGGCTGCGCCGGTGGGCGGCGTAACCGAATAACGATCGCGAACAGCGGCCTGGCGCTGCGCGGCTTCGGCAAACCGCGGGCCCGGGCCGCCATCCTTGTTGACGATTCCGCGCGAGAGCAGGTTGGCGACCGATTGACCGGCGGCAGGCTCGTAGGTCGCGAACAGATTATCGAAGCTCAGATTCTCGCCGACGACGACGATCAGATGCTCGATCGGTGTCACCGTGGCTCGCGGCGCACTGGGCGGCGCGGCAACGGTCTCGGCATGCACCCCGGCGATGGCTAGGATCGCTGATGCGATGCAGGAGACGAATGGCAGGCTCACGGGATGGGCGACGCCAGGCTGGTGGACAATGTTGCGGTGACAAGTCATGCGAGCGCGCGAGCTCAACTATGCTAGCCTAGCTTGTCACTTCAAAGGGAGTGAATCCATGCCAACCGTTTTGCTGGTCATCGTGATTCTGCTGTTGCTCGGCGCCTTGCCCACGTGGCCATACAGCCAAGGGTGGGGATACTACCCCAGCGGCGGTCTCGGATTGCTGCTCATCGTGCTCATTATCGTGGCCCTGGTCGGTAGGCGCTGATCCTCGCAGTTGTTCCATGGGCAGACGTGTCTGCCTCTTGCTTGCGGGTTGAGGCCGCACAGGTTTGTGTGCGCTGGCGTCGATCGCCTTCGTCTCGCGATCTTTAGGCGCGGCCAAAGAGGCCTGAGGTCCAGCTTGGAACCGCCGAGACTCGACATCGCCCTCGCGACTGCATTACGTCGCAGCCTGGCAAGTTGCCTGCTGTTTGTTGCGGCCGTGGTGTTGCTGTTCGAAGAATGGCTCTGGGAAAAAAGCACGGCCGTTGCGGCGCGCTTGGGACGGCTGCCGCTGCTGTCCGATATCGAGTCATGGATACGCGGGCGCAGAAGATGGTCAGCCCTCGCGCTGTTCGTCGCGCCCGTCATTGTGATCTACCCGTTCAAGGCACTGGCGTTATACGCCATGGCCCGGGGATACGTGACCGGCGGCGTGACGGCATTCATCCTCGCCAAGCTGGCCGCGACCGCGGTATTTGCGCGGCTTTATCAGCTCACCGAGCATGCGATCATTCAGTTCCGTTGGGTGCGCCGGACGCGCGCCGCATTCCTCAGGGGCCGAGCCTTCGTTCATGCCTGGCTCAACGCGCAGCCGGCGTACCGGCGCGCACGCGTGCTGATACGGGGCAGCTCACAGCGCATCAAACATCGTTATCGCGTGGCGTATCGGCTGCAGCGACAGCGCCGCGGCGCCGCGGCGCGCGCTTCGGCTTCGAGAGCTGGGCGCAGACGGGGCGCTGCGCAGTCGCACCCTGACCTGACTGGTCGGCATGAGGTCGTTCACCCGCGATGGAGGCCTGGCGCAAGGCGCAGGCGATCGAGGACGTCTTAGAAAATGAGGCGCATAAAGGAAAACGCCGCGGCTTTACCCACGGGCTCGACAGCGGGAGCGACCAATGGAGATCGAGAATCTGGCTTCGCCCGATGACGGCGTCGATGGCAGCATGCCCATCACCAGGCGCCGCCGCGTCGCGGTGATCGCGATTCATGGCGTCGCGGATCAGAAGCTCGGCGATACCTGCCAGGCCCTGGCCGAGCTGTTGATTGCTCAAACACCGAACGGCTTCGTCTATGAGCCTGGCGTGCGCCAGGACGAAATCCTGCAAGTGAAGCTTCTCGAGCCCGTCCAGCGTACGGCCATGACCCCGGACGGGCTGCGCAAGCAGTTGCGGCAGTCCGCCGGCTCGGATTTTCTGCGCGAGGGCGGGACCGCTGCCGGGAAGAAACGCTCGCTTGCGCAGGGTGCTCCGCTTTCCAAAGGCGCGGCTTTCACCGACTACATGCTGGCCAAAGCGAAGCGCGCTGACACGCCCATCGACACCTACACCGCCCCGAGCGTTGCAATGACGAGGCAAAAAGGCTCCGCCGCCGATGAAGTCGATATCCATGAAATGTATTGGGCGGACCTGTCTCGACTGTCGGGACTGGTGCCGCGCATCCTGACCGAGCTCTTCACGCTGCTGTTTCGACTGTCGGCGCTCGGGCGCGACACGGTTCAGTTTCAGGCTGCCGCGGAGGCTTACGAGCACGACCCGGTCTGGCGCGCGCTGGCGTGGTTGCAAATGTTGCTCGACGTGGGTTATTCGCGCGTTCTTGCGTTGCTTTTTTTGCAGCTGGTCATGATCGCACTGATTCTTGTTCCCTTTGGCCTCCTGCTCCCGGATGCAAATCCGTTGCACCAGGCTGCCAGCGTAATCGGGGGCATGGCAGCCGGGCTCTGGCATTTTTACCGATCGCGTCGCGCCGTGATTGCGCTCGCTATCGGAGCAATTGTCGGCGTTTGCCTTTGGATCGCGCCTCCCGTGTGGGTCGATGGCCTGCTATGGATCGCACTCCTGAGCTTGCTCTACGACTGGTGGATGCGAGTATGTGAAGAGCGTTTTACGCTGGTGCGCCCGGTCGGATGGATCCTGTGGACGATTTCCGTCGCCACTGTGATCCTATTCGCGGTCAAGGCTGCTTCCAACGATCTCGCCATGTGGGTGTGGGGCGCGCTAAGCGCGCTCGAGGTCGTGCTCCTGCTCATTGTCGTCTGGTGGATGTTGGTTGCGCCGATCATGCTGGCGTGGCTCTGCACAAGCATTTACGCATCACACAGGCGCGGCGCGGATTCCCCCGCCGGAGCGGGGTACAACGTTCGCGCCAAGTCCAGCGTTGCCACGGGCCGAGTCGGATTGTTCGTCTCGCTCGGCTTTTTCATCATCATCACGATGACGGCTTGGGCGCTGGTCACCACCGGCGTCGAGCATGCCGTCGAGCACGTCCCGTATGATCCCATCGTGTTCAAGCCGGCGCCGCCTGCGGTGCCGGGAGACGCGGTTGCGCCCGGGCTTACCACGGCGGGGATCTTTCTCGACGAACGCTTCGTCAACAGCACGTCCGGATTTTCGGTGATCACCCTGTTGCTGTTCCCGCTGGTGCTCTATCTCGTGCTGATGCTGTTGCCCAGTGTGCTGGCGGAGCTGGGCCTTATTTCGCAGCAGTTCGGGAAACTCGGCCGCTGGCTGACGGGGGGTTACCGCAAGCTCGATCGTGTCGCGCTCACCTTTGTCGCCGCCGCCGTTGCCACCGCGCTGCTGGCGGCGGTGGTGCTCGTCGCCGCTCGTTTCGGGGTCGATCTCGCACCGACCTGGCTCGGACGGCATCTGAAATTTTTTGGCGAGCTATCGAAGGACTGGCTCAAATATTTCATGATCACCGCCGGTACCGCGACGCTCGCCTTCACCGCGGCCGGGGGATTGCTGTCGCGCTATGCCCCCTGGCTGCGCGCGCCCCTGGACGCGGCGCTCGACGTCGACAATCACTTCCGCGAATTTCCGCGCCGCGCGATTCCCCGGGCGCGCATCTTTTCGCGTTACGTCGCCGTCCTCAAGCACGTCGCGGCGCAGGAATACGAGCGCATCGTGATCGTGTCGCATAGTCAGGGCACGGTCATTTCGGCGGATCTGTTCCGCTATATGAAGGAACGGGCGGCGAATGCAAAAGCCGCCGGCACGGACGACGACGTCGCCCGGCTGTGGCGGGCTGTGGGCAGCAAAATAATGCTGCTCACCGCAGGTTGCCCTTTGCGGCAGCTCTACGCGGCGCGCTTTCCGGAAATGTATGACTGGGTCTTGCGCGACGACGGCGCGACTATGGGTCCGGCCGCGGCGGATGTCGGTGTCGCGCTTTGGGTCAACGTCTACACCACCGGCGATTACGTCGGGCGCTGGCTGTGGTCGCGCACCGCACATATGGATGAGTATCCCCTTTCCCAGATCGATGAGATTCAAGGCGGCGAAACGTACACGCCTACGCGCATCGACGCGAGCGACTGGCGCACCCTCATGGGTGAGGCAAGCGTGAAGGATGTCAGCATCGGCGCCGGCGCTCACACGCATTATTTCGCGCCGGGCCAGGACGTCATGGCGGCGATCGTCGACGCGCTGATCGCCGAATAGCCGAGTGAGCCGCCGGATTTAGCGGCTCGGATTGGCGGCGGGGCTGGTCGGCGTGTTCTCCGGCGTATTTTCCTTTAGCCAGATCATGGCCCGATGCACCCGGTCGTAACCGCTGGGGTGATCGTAAAAAAGTAATTCCTCCAGCCGGCCGGGACGGAGCTTGCGGTAGGTCGAAAGGCGCATCGCCGCCATTGCGAATCCCTGCGGCTCGCGCGCCGCATTGAGCCCGAATGCATCGGCTTCCGTCTCGGTCGTGCGGACGACGGTGTTGATCAGCGGCGTCAGCACGAACCAGACGACCGAAAAGATGGCGACAAAGAGCGGCAGCCCGGCCGGGTCGGCGCGGCCGCGCAATCCAAGGCGTGCGCCCCACCGGGCAAGCGCGTGCTCGAGTCCGACGTGCACCGCGGCGAACGCGATGCCGTACAACAGGCTCAGATACACCGTCAGCTTGAACAGATGATTGAGCACGTAGTGGCCCATCTCGTGCCCGAGCACCGCCTTGATTTCGGGCAACGACGTCCTGTTCAGCAGGTTGTCGTTCAGGCTGATGCGGGTGACGCCAAACATCCCCGACACATTGGCGCTGATGCGCGTGGTCTGCTTGGACGCATCGAACCACTCCAGGTGCTGGGTCGGGATCTCGTTGGCGCGGGCGAGCGAAAGCAGCGCATCGCGCGTCGGCCCCTCGGGCAGCGGCTTGTAGTCGTTGAACAGCGGCGCGACGAACACCGGTTGGATCATGGTCAGGAACAGCGAAAGCAAGAACGCCCCTCCGGTCGCCCATAGCCACCACCGCGCGCCCGCGTGCCTTATTCCTGCGTAGAGGAGCGTAATCACGACCGAGCCGAGCAGCAGCGCAAGCGCGAGCCCGATCAGCCGCTCGCCGAACCAAGCGGGCAGGCTCAGGTTCGACAATCCGTACTGGTGCTCGCGGATGAAGCCGCTGTAGATCGACCACGGCAAGCCAAGAACGAAGGTCGCGACCACGAAAAGCGCGCCATAGATCGCGACGTTGATCAAGGGGCGCTTGCTGGTCCGCTCCGCAAGATCGCGCATGCGCCGCGAAAAGCCGGTGAGCAACAGAATGGCAAGGACACCCAGGCCCTCGTACACGAAATGCCACAACCGGAGCCAGTATCCGCCTTCGAAATAGGCATCGGAGAGACTGCGCTGCTCCGGAGAGAGGGTATCGAGCCAGGCGGCGGTCGCGCGATCGACGTCGAATGTCGGACCGGCGATTGCCTGTTCGGGCACATGCAGCCCCGGCGGCAAATCGCGCACGATGGCGGCATCGGCGGCGGCAAGCGCGGCGATGGAACCGGCCAGCATCAACATGCACCCGAGACGAAAAATAAATCTCATGGACGGGTCAGCGTGGAAAATCCGCCACTGCCCGCGCTTCTCCCGTCAGCGAGAGAATGTGCAGCCCGGTATTGGCACGATCCACCGCGTAGATATAGCCGCGGTCGTCCACTTCGACGTTGTTGGTCTGGATCGCGATCTTGCAGCGATCGACGCCATCGACTTTCACGCAGCGCGGTTCGGTGTTGGCAGTGACCGCCGGAATGTAATACGCCACTTCGCGAGGGTGATAAGGGTCACGGATATCGATCGCGCGCACACCGGCGTTGAAGTGCGCCAGGAACAAGATCCGCCGGTAGTAGATCGGCGTCATGTTTTCGTTCGACGAATGCGTTCCGAAGCGGCCGCCGCGCGCGCAAAAGTTGCCGCTGGCCTCGGGCACCGTCCAGCTAGCCACGCCCATCGGCCGCGCTTCGTCGGTGATATCGGCGATCCAGAGCATCTGTCGCGCTTCGGCGCATTCGTTCACCAGCGATTCGTCGACGATGGCGACAAAGTCGCGGGTCCTGCCATCCTTGTCGCGCGCGAACTCGCCGATGTTCATTTTCAGCAGCGGAAAAGCCGTGTGTGCTCCCACATTGGGCGGCATCGTCAGCCGGCCAACTTCGGGAAACTGCAGGTTGGCGGCCGTCGGCTCGGCGGGTCCGGTCAGAAGTTTCTGCCGATCCACGATCTGCACGATGCCGTCCTTGTTGGTGCCGTAGCCGAAGTACACTCTGTTCGACGCCGGGCCTGCCGAGATCGGGCCGTGCAGCTCGACGGGTGGCTCACCGGCGCCGCCGGGCTGCTGGCCGGACAGGCCGAAGTTGCGAATAAAACGTGGATGAGCCGGATCGCTCAGATCATAGATCTGCGTCATGCGCCGCGTTCGCCAGCCGTCGACGCCGGACACGAGGTAGGCGATCCCGGTATCACACTCCCACCAGCTCTTGTGCGTGCCCTTGAGCGGACCGATGCGGGACACGAGTCCGGGCTTCGCGGGATCGCTCACATCCCAGATTTCGTGCGCGGAATTGCCGAAGGTGCGCAAAAGATAAAACTTGCCCGCGTCGCCTTTGGGAAGTTCATTCCCTTTGGGAAGTTCATTCCCTTTGGGAAGTTCATTCCCTTTGGGAAGTTCCTTTCCGGCACACACTCTTACCATTTGCGCGCCGCCGCTTTCGCCCTGTCCCTCCTCACCCGGAATATGCGCAAGGTAGCGCGGGGCACGGGGATCGGTGACGTCCAGGATCGACGTTCCGTTGAACTCCGGCTTTCCGGTCAGCGCATTCAGCGGCTTCGCCACTTTTTCGGTGCCGCCATGGTGTCCGATGTAGGCGATCCAGCGTCCGCTCTGCTCCCGTAGCACCGGCTGGTAGGCGCTTCGCGCCTGCAGGTCGTGGTAACCGAGAAGCACCATTTCCTTCGCCTCGGCCGCGCTTGTCCCGGCGCTGGCGGGAGCGACGTTCTGCGCGGCGCAAGTGGCGAATCCGATGGCCGCAAAAAGCGCTGCCGTGACGTTGAGTGCTCTCATGGATCCTCCTTCATTGCAAAAGCGCGAAAAAACATTGTGCCATGGCGTGCGGCGGTCGCATTCAGAGTCGTACAATTCCAGCGACGAACGCCCAAACCAATTCGACGACGAGCAAACTCGATGCAATTTCGAATCCTTCCCGGTACTGATCTCAATGTTTCCGAGGTATGCCTGGGCACGATGACCTGGGGCGAGCAGAACAGCGAAGCCGATGCCCACCAGCAGCTTGATTATGCCGTCGCGAACGGGATCAACTTCATCGACACCGCCGAAATGTACCCCGTGCCGCCGAATGGAGAAACTCAGGGACGCACGGAGAAATTTCTCGGTAGCTGGCTCAAGCGGCAGCGCCGCGATGGACTGGTCATTGCCACCAAAGTTGCCGGGCCGGGGCGCCGCGACTGGATCCGCGATGGCCGAACGGATCTGACGCGCGAGGTCATCGCCGAGGCCGTCGATACCAGTCTCGCGCGATTGCAAATCGAGGCCATCGACCTCTACCAAATCCATTGGCCGCAGCGCAACGTGCCGATGTTCGGCGCGACCGAGTTCGATCCCTCCAAGGAAAAGGACGGGCCTTCGGTGCGCGAGCAGGTCGAAGGCATGGCAGCGCTTATCAAGGCCGGAAAGATACGCTACTACGGGCTGTCGAACGAGACCGCGTGGGGCGTGTGCGAGTTCCGTCGCGTCGCCAGAGAGCTTGGTGTCGCCGGTCCGGTGACGATACAGAACAGCTACAGCCTGGTTTCGCGCGGCATCGACAACGATCTCGCCGAGGTGCTGTTTCGCGAAAAGATGTCGCTGCTCGCCTACAGCCCGCTGGCCGGCGGCATGCTCTCCGGCAAATATCTCGGCGGCGTCCACCCCTCGAAATCCCGCTACACTTTATTCGACGGCCTCGGAATGCGCTTTCGCAAGCCCATCGTGAACGAGGCCATAGAAGCCTACGCGAAGCTCGCCGAGACGCGCGGCCTGACGCTGGTGCAACTCGCGCTCGGCTACGTCAAAAGCCGCTGGCATGTTGGCGCGGCTATCATCGGCGCGACCACGATGCAGCAACTCGAGGAAGATGTCGACGCCGCGCAGTTCGAGCTCGATGCCGAAACGCTCGCCGCGATCGCGGCGATTCAGACCTCCTACCCGAATCCCGCGGGCTGAGCCCGACCTTAACTAAACTCCCGATGATTACTCCCGATCTCTTAAAAGACGTACCGCTTTTCACCGAGGTGCCCGCGACCGAGCTTGCCACCATCGCAGGGCGGGCGGCCGATATCCGGTTGCACGACGGCGAGTGGCTGATTCATGAGGGCGAAGCTCCGGCCTTCTTCATCCTGTTGTCGGGCCGGCTTGCCGTCTCGAAGTCCTTTGGTGGGATAGAGCGCGTCCTCACCGACTACGAGCCCGGTTCGTTTTTCGGGGAACTGCCCTTGCTTCTTGGGTCGCCGGCGATCGCGAGCCTGCGTGCTACCAAGGCTTCGCGTGTCGCTCGACTCGACGATCACGACTTTCGCGAGCTGATCGTGGCGTGCCCGCGGCTCAATGCGGAACTAATGCGCACGATGGCCAAGCGCGTCGGCTATCTGCAGCAGGCTGTCCTCGAGACGCCGGTGGCCACGGTCACCATCATCGGCCATCGCTTCGACCTCGCCTGTCATGATCTGCGCGATTTTCTCGCGCGCAATCGCGTGCTGTTTCGCTGGCACGACCCGCGCGATCCCGAGGCGAGGGCGGGTATGCCCGAGGTGCCGCAGGCCGGCGAAACCTACCCGGTGGTGGTGCTGCCCGATGGCTCGCGCTTGGTCACGCCGACGTTTCGGGAGCTCGCCGAGCGGCTGCGCCTTGATACCGTCCCCGCGCAGCCAAGCTACGACGTCATCATTATCGGTGCTGGTCCGGCCGGACTGGCAGCGGCCGTGTATGGTGCCTCCGAGGGTCTGTGCACGCTCCTGATCGAGCGCGAAGCGCCCGGAGGACAGGCGGGCACGTCATCACGGATCGAAAACTATCTCGGCTTCCCGACCGGCATCTCGGGCGACGACCTCGGCACGCGCGCATTGCAGCAGGCAAAGAGATTCGGCGTCGAAATCGTGGTGGCGCGCGATGTCGTCGGCATCGAGTCCGATTCCGACGGCAAAGCGGTGGCAGTTCTGCTCGATGGCGGCGATCGCGTCGAAACCAGATCGATCGTCATCGCAACCGGCGTTGCCTGGCGCGAGCTCGAGGTCGTCGGAGCCGATTCATTGGTCGGCCGCGGGATCTACTACGGCGCGGCCCGCACCGAGGCGCTCAACACGCGTGGCCGCGATATTTTTCTGATCGGAGGCGGCAACTCGGCGGGCCAGGCGGCGATGTTCTTCGCCAACTATGCGCGCAGCGTGACCATTCTGGTACGCGGTCCCTCGCTGGTCGCCACCATGTCGCACTACCTGATCGCTCAGCTCGAAAGCAAAACCAACGTGAAGATCGAAGTGTTGAGTCAGGTCGTCGGCGTCGAGGGCAGCGACCATCTGGAAGCGATCGTCATCGAGGACCGCCGCAGCGGCGAGCGCCGGCGCCAGCCGACCGATGCGCTTTTCGTGTTCATCGGAGCCGACGCCACGACATCGTGGCTGCCGCCGGCGGTAATTTGCGACAAGCGCGGTTACGTTTGCACCGGACGCGACGTGACCGACCTTGTGGCGCAACAAAACGGCTCGTGGCCGCTCGAGCGCGATCCGTATCTGCTGGAGACCAGCGTGCCGGGCATTTTCGCGGTCGGCGACGTTCGCCACGGCTCGATCAAGCGCGTCGCTTCGGGCGTCGGCGAAGGCAGCATGGCGATCGCCTTCATCCATCAGTATTTCAGCGAACGGCAAGCCGCTGCAGCGGAGATCGATTCGCGATCCAAGAATGCACGCCCTGCCAAGGCGCGCGCCGAGGCTGCGTGAGCCATTCTGCCTCAGGCGCCGGATCCACGCCGTACGCGGGAATCTTTCCTATCGCGCCGACGCCCTTCACCGAGTCCGGGGAGTTGGACATCGCCGGCCAGCGGCGCGTGCTCGACTGCATGATCGATCAGGGCGTCGACGGCATCTGCATCCTCGCCAACTATTCGGAGCAGTTCCTGCTTTCCGACGATGAGCGCAACGCGCTGCTCGACGTTTGCCTGACGCACGTCGCCGGCCGCGTGCCGGTGATCGTCACCTGCAGCCATTTCAGCACTCGCATCGCCGAAGAGCGCTCGCGCATGGCCGCTGCGGCGGGCGCGGCGATGCTGATGCTGATGCCGCCCTATCACGGCACGGGCCTGCGCGCGGATGAGACCGGGATGATGCAGCATTTCGCACGCGTCGCCGAAGTGGTGTCGATTCCGATTATGGTCCAGGACGCGCCGCTTTCCGGCGTGGCATTGTCGGTGGCGTTTCTCGTCCGCCTCGCACTCGAGGTGCCCGCGGTGCGCTATTTCAAAATCGAGGTGCCCGGCGCGGCGGCCAAGCTGCGCAGCCTGATCGAAGCCGGCGGAGACGCGATCCACGGTCCTTTCGACGGCGAAGAATCGATCACGCTGATGGCGGATCTCGACGCGGGTGCAACCGGCACCATGCCCAGCGCGCTGCTGCCCGATCTGATCAAGCCGGTGCTGGAGCATCATCGCGCGGGCCGGCGCAAGGATGCGATCGCGTCGTATCGGCGCATCCTTCCACTCATCAATTACGAAAACCGCCAATGCGGATTACGAGCCACCAAGACCGTCATGGCCGCCGGAGGCGTCATCAAGAGCGACGCGGTTCGCCATCCACTCGAGGCGCTCCATCCGGCGACCCGGGCAGGCTTGCTCGAGCTGGCGGCCGAGCTCGATCCGCTTGCGCTGCGGTGGGGAAAATAGAACAGCTAGCTCGGCCGCTTGAATTCGCACTCACGAGGCGCGACAACGACGTAGAATCACGCCCCATCATCATTGCACCATGGAAAACCTGACATGTCTCTTCGCCTAGCTGTGCTGCTGGCCTCGGCGATCGGCCTAACGCCGGCGATAGCCGAAACTGCAGCCGATCGCTGGAATCTCTCCGAGCTCTACCCCTCGGATGCGGCATGGAATACCGACGCGGCCAAGCTAGGAGCTCGCGGCTTGCAAAGGGCATCTAGGCGACAACGCCGCGCGTTTCAAGAAGTGCCTCGGTCTTCAGGCGGACATGGGAAAACGCTATGCCCGTATGAATCTCTATTCGTCGGAACAGCTGGCCGGTGATACGGGGGCGGCGGCCTTTCTCGAGCTTTCGCAAAAGGCGGAAGTGCTCGGCGCCAAGCTGAACGAGGCGAGCTCGTTCATGAACCCGGAAATCCTGCGCTTGGGCAAGAACAAGATCGCGCGCTTCGTCGCTCAGGATGCGTCGCTCAAGATCTACCGGCATCCGCTGGACGAGATTTTGCGGCTCGCGCCGCATACTCTCGACAGCGAAGGCGAGTCTCTGGTCGCCCAGTTCGGGCTTATGAGCGGCGCCGGCGGGTCGGCCTATTCCATCCTAACCAACGCCGACATTCCCTGGCCTACGATCAAATTGTCGACGGGAGAGGAAGTGCGGCTGGACGCCTCCGCGTACACCAAGCATCGCGAAGCGCCGAACCGCGACGATCGCAAGCGCGTCATGGACGCCTTCTTTGGCACCTTCAAGACCTACGAGCGCACCCTAGGCGTGACGCTCTATTCGCAACTGAAGGAAGCGGCGGTCTTCGCCAAGGTGCGCAAGTATCCGGATTCGGTCACCAGCGCGCTCGACGCGAACCGGGTGCCCGTAGCGGTGTTCGACATGCTCATCAAGCAGACGAACGCCAACCTGCCGACGCTGCATCGCTATTTCCGCCTCCGCGCCAGAATGTTGGGCGTGCCGCAGATGCGGTACTACGACATCTATCCGCCGCTCGTGCACAGCGACATCAAGTTCCCGCTCGGGACCGCCAAGCAGCTGGTGCTCGAGGCAATGGCGCCTCTGGGAAAGGAATACGTCGCGACGCTCGACACTGGATTCAACAGCCGCTGGATGGACGCCTATCCACGCAAGAACAAGCTCTCGGGCGCACACATGGCCGGGACCGCCTACGATGTGCATCCGTACGTGCTGATGAATTACAACGACGACTACGAATCGGTAACCACCATGGCGCACGAGTGGGGTCACGCGATGCACTCGTATCTTGCCAACCACGCGCAGCCATACGTTACCGCGGAATATCCGATATTCATCGCCGAGATAGCCTCGACTTTTGACGAGCAGCTGCTGCTCGACAACGTGCTGAAGAACGCGAAAACCGACGATGAGCGGATGCTCTACCTGGGCTCAGCGCTCGAAGGATTGCGGGGAACGTTCTTCCGTCAGGCGATGTTCGCCGAGTTCGAACGCAACATTCATGCGAGCGTCGATCGTGGCGAGCCTCTAGCCGGTGAGGCGCTGACCAAGATCTACTGCGACATTCTGAAGCGCTATCACGGAGCCGCCGAAGGCGTGGTGGACATCGACGACGCGTATTGCGTCGAATGGGCGTACATTCCGCATTTCTACAACCCGTTCTACGTCTACCAGTACGCCACCTCGATCGCGGCCAGCTCGCAGTTCTCGCAGAAGGTTGGCAGAGGGGAATCCGGCGCGCTCAAGCGTTACCTCGATTTGCTGCGCGCCGGCGGATCGGATTATCCGTACGAGCTGGTCAAGACCGCAGGCGTGGATCTCGCGACACCGGCACCCTATCAGGCACTCGTCGCGCGGATGAATGCGATCATGGATGAGATCGAGGCGATTCTGGCCAAGCGGAAATAAGACGCGGCAGGCAAACGTCACGGAAGCCGGTTGTTCGCAAGGGTCGCGATGGCCGCACTCGGCAATCTCGCTTT
>VBDA01000138.1 GCA_005883655.1 Betaproteobacteria bacterium
CTCACGCGACAGCAACCTCGAGTGTCGACGCACGTTTGGCTCGTTTGACCAACCTCGCGTCCAACGTCACGAACCGCTCCGCCTGCGCGCTGCTGGCGATATGCAGTGCATCCGCGAAATCAAGGCCGCGCTCGAACAGACGCAAAGCGGCGGCGATAGCCTTTGGATCCTCCACCGCAACGTTCTCCAGCCCCAGCACCGCCCGCAATGACCGCAGTATGGCCTCAACCCCAAGCTGATAGCTGTAGCGCAGTACCCACTCTGCTTCCAGAAGCACGGACTTGGCAATGAACACAGGGCCGGAACGGAAGACCGCTGCCGCCCGCGTCGCCTGCGCCGCGTGATCGGCGACAAGGAGCCGTATCAGAACGTTAGTATCGACCGCGACCACGCCGAGCCTTCACACCTTGGGCAATCGCCCGTTCCATGTCTGCCGCCGAACGCGCCGGTCCGCGATAGCCGACGCAGCCTATGACATCTTCCAGGCGCGTCGCCGGAAGCGACCGGACCGGGCGCAGCAGAACGCCTTCGGGCACCCGCTCGACGATGAACTCCGTGCCCTCCGTCCAAGCGTCGGCTTCGCGGATTGCTTTCGGCAAAACCAACTGTCCTTTGGATGAAAGCCGGGTCGTGTCCATGTTGTCGGTGGTCGGTAGCTGGTGGCGGTAAGATTCAAGTAAGACAGCCTACATTATCTCCAGTTCCGGCGCAATCGGCCGAATGGATGATTGCGCGAGATCGTGCCGTGCCGGGGACACCAGGTGCCTTTACCCGACCACGCGCCCATGGATTCGACGGTAGCCGCCAAACAGTTATGATTCGAACTCGAATCCGGACCGAACCAGGTACGGCCCGCACGCTGTCCCTATCTTCCGCCTATTCGCACGATGTTCCTGCGCTGGGTCACCGCCGCGTATCTCGTCTATCTGGTCGTCCCGATCGCGTTGCTTCTGGTCGGCTCGTTCGGCGAGCTGTGGCTGAACACGCTGCTGCCGACCGGATCCACGACGCAGTGGTACGTCGATGTCGCCAAGGATCCGAGCTTCCGCCGCGCGTTCGCCGCGAGCCTCGCGGTCGTCGCGATCACCTGCACGGCGTGCGTGGCGATCGGCTTGCCGCTCGCCTACGCGCTCTTCCACACCGAAAGCCGCCGCTTGCGTGCGCTGGTGCGCGTGCTTTATCAATTGCCGGTCGCGCTGCCGCCGCTGGTGCTGGCCTTCGGCTTTATCCTGGTGTTCTCGTCGGACACGCTGCCGTGGCTCGGCAGCATATGGCTGCTCGCCGCCGGCCATGTCGTGCTTACGCTGCCGTACTTCCTGCAAGCGGTGGTTGCCGACATGCAGCGTCTGGGCTTACGCGTCCTCGAGGACGCTGCAGAGTCGTTGGGCAGCAGCGGCTGGCAACGCTTCATGCACATCGTGCTGCCGGCGCTGCGTCATTCGATCCTCGCCGGCCTGATCATCGTCGCGGCGCTGTCGATCGGCGAATTCCAGTTCTCGAATCTGGTCGCGGGATTCCTCAGCCGCACCTATCCGGTGGTGCTGTTGCAGGCCTTCTACGGGGCGACCGGATTCGCCTGCGCGGCGACGGTAATCCTGCTCGCATTGGCAATGGTCGCTGCCGTCGGCGGCGCGCTCACCGCGGGCGGCGCGACGCGAATGAATGCCGCAGCCGCATGAGCTCAGTCACGACGCCCGCGGTCGCGCTCGAACACGTGAGCTACCGCTATCCCGGCACTCAGGCCGGCGTGACCGATATCACGCTCGAGATCTCGCCCGGCGTGGGGCCCAGCGGCTGCGGCAAGACAACGCTGCTACGGCTCATCGCCGGCTTCATCAAGCCCGATGCCGGCGCTATCCGGCTGAACGGCGAGGACGTGAGCGCGCTCCCTACCCGATCGCGCGAGTGCGGCGTGGTATTCCAGGCGTACGCGCTGTTCCCGCACATGCGTGTCCGGGAGAACGTCGCGTATCCGTTGCGCGTGCGCGAGGTCGCAGCGGACGAACGCCGCCGCCGCGCGGCGGACATGCTCGAGCTGGTCGGGCTCACCGGGCTTTCGGATCGGCTGCCGGCGCAGCTCTCCGGCGGACAGCAACAACGCGTGGCCTTGGCGCGTGCGCTCGTCTTCGGCCCCCGCGCGCTGCTCTTGGACGAGCCGCTCTCCGCGCTCGATGCCGCCACGCGCGCCGCCATGCGTGACGAGATCCGCCGCATCCAGCGCGCACAGAACATCGCCACACTCCTCATCACCCACGATCAGGATGAGGCCTTGTCCCTCGCTGACCGCATCGTGCTCTTGAACGAGGGGCGGTTCGTGCAATCGGGCTCGCCGCACGAAATCTACGATCGGCCGGCCGACGCCTTCGTCGCCGGCTTCGTCGGCCGTGCCAATCTGCTCGACGCACGGGTGATCGACGCGCAGACGATCGACACACTGATCGGCCGTCTCACCACGCCGCCGCACGGCCGTGCCGCCGGCAGTGCGCTGCGCGTGTTGGTGCGCCCCGAACGCATTGAGGTCGCGAGCGCCGCAAACGGGGCGACCGGCGAGAACGTCTTCGCCGCGAAGGTCTTGCGCGACCGCTTTTTCGGCGCGACGCGGCAGCTCGAGATCGCTGCCGGCAACGGCCGGCTCGAAATTGAAACCGCGATGCGCGATGATGTCACCCAGTTGCGCGTGCCACGCGAAGCCATCCAGTTCCTGAACGCTCGATAAAGGAGGGAAAGCCATGAGAGCCATGTTGCGCAGTCTCGTCGATGCTGCTGCCGCGATTGCCGTTTTGTTCTTTGTATTGTTGTGGGCTGGCGCAGCAATGGCGCAAACCGTGCTCGATTCGACGGAGCTGTATCCCGGTGAGAAAACGCTCTATGAAGCAGCGAAAAAGGAAGGCATGGTGGTCAGCTTCGACACCGGCCCGACCTGGGCCAATTGGGCAGCCGAGTTCGCCGCGTTCAAGAAGCGCTATCCCGAGGTCGAGATCGTCTACAACGACATCGGCTCGGCGGCGACGGTGGTCGCGCTCGACAAGGCGCGCAACCGGCCGCAGGCAGACACCGCGTATTACTTCGCCGGCTCCGCCTTCGATGCCGTTGCCAAGAATGTGGTGGCGCCGTTCAAGCCGGTCAACTTCGACAAGCTCACACCGGTCTTCCGCGACCCCGACGGCAAATGGTTCACCATCCACACCTTGACGGTGGCCTTCATCGTCAACACCAAGCTGGTGAAGAACGTGCCGCAGTCGTGGGCGGACCTGCTCAAGCCCGAGTACAAGAACACCGTCGTCTACCTCGATCCGCGCTCGACCGGCGTCGGGCAAGTGGTCGTCTTCGCCGCCAATTTCGGCAACGGCGGCGACATGAACAACCTGCAGCCGGGCTTCGACTATTTCACCAAGCTGCAGCAATCGGGCAATGTGCTGCGCGTGCTCGGCACCACGCCCTACGCGCAATTCGTGAAGGGCGAGATCCCGATCTGGATCTCCTACGAAAACGACGGGCTCAAATCGAAGTACACCGATGGCTTGGGCGATGCGGTCGCGGTGGTGATCCCGAAGGAGGCCTCCGCCGCGGCGCCGTACGCGATCAGCCTGGTCGAGAAGGGACCCAATCCGGACGCGGGCAAGCTCTGGCTCAACTTCATCATGACCGACATGGGCCAGGGCATTTTCGCGCAGGGTTTCGTGCGCCCTTCCGTGCCCGGAGTGAAGCTGCCGGACAACGTCGCCGACAAGCTGCCCTCTGCGCCGCAAGTGCGCCCGCTCGACGTGAAGACCGCCGCCGCGAAAAAGGCCGACATCGACAAGGGGTGGGCGGCGGCGACGGGCAGCAAGTGATGCATTCATGTGAGCCATAGCCATGCGCACCCGCACGCAACTGTCACTCGCTTCACCCGGCGTGGTTCTGCTCGCGTTGTTCTTCGCGCTGCCGGTGCTGGCGGTCGCCGTCGACGCGTTGCGCGAAGGAGGCGCGGCTTTCGTGCGCGTTTTCGGCACCTCCGGATTCTGGACCGCGCTCGGCGGCAGCGCCGCGTTGACGCTGGTCGCTGCGACGCTGTCGACGCTCGTTGGCGTCGCGGTGGCTTTGTATCTGTCGCGCTTGGCGCCGCACCGCCGCACGGCGCTCTCGTTCGTGATCGCGCTGCCGCTTACCTTCTCTGGCTTGATCGTCGCCTACGGCTTCATCCTGGGCTACGGTCGCGCCGGGTTCGTGACGCAACTG